>CAIYKK010000650.1 GCA_903926695.1 uncultured Burkholderiales bacterium | reverse complement strand
TATCCAGATTTATATTACCCCGCTGATTGCGGGTTTACTGAGCTGGGTGGCTTACGCGATTTTTCTTGCGGGTTTGCTGCAGGGTTCGGTATTTCCGACATTTGCGGGCAGCAAAATTCCTTATGAAGACCTTGAACAAATGTTTTCAGTCGTCAGGCCCGAAACCACGCTGGATGTGGCCAAGGTGCTTCTCTGGTCTTTTATCGCCGGATTTTTTGAAAAACTCATTCCGAATATTCTCGACAAAATCGCCCGCGAGATGGAAGACGAGTCTTTGGATGACAAGGCCGGCATCGTGGTGGAAGTCAAAGGATCAAAAAAGGTCAACCAGTTGATTGGGCCCGCCACCAAGTAAAAAAGCCCCGATACAGCAACTTTTCTATAAAAATCCATGAATTCAGCACTATTTGGCATTCAAAAGAATTTTCGGTTTGCACTCATTTGTTTCTGTCTGGGTGCCATCATCGTTGCATTCTATGAATTGGATGAGCTTTTTCTCAACAACTACTTTGGCGCCCAGTTAAATTATATTTTGCCAGTCGGATTTGGGCTGCTGATTTATGGGGCAGCGCTGATGATGCTGCAATACCTGCGCGGCAATGCGTCTGAAAGAATAGAAAGCAACCCTGCCGAAATGACTATTACCGCAGAATTGCAGCAAAAACTCGCTGATTTAACGACTGAGCTGGAGCAGGTCAAACAGGCGCAGTTAAACGCATTGTCAGGCAGCCCCGATCAGTTGATTCAAATTTTGACTTCAACGGCGCACAAAGGCGTGACTGACGAGTTGATTGAGCGTTTTCAGCCCGATGTGCGCCGACTTGCCCGCGACCAAGCCATTCATGCAGCTTTTCACGGGGCGCAAGACCGGCTGCGCAGCGAGGTGGCGACGCTGGGGCGGCGCGGCAATCTCAATTTGGTCATTGGCGTGCTGACCACGGCGATAGCGGCGGGCTTGTTGTCGTACATGGTGCTCAATACGACCGTCAAGCTCGATTCGATGACGGGTATTTTTTCGCATTATTTGCCGCGCTTTATGCTGGTGATATTTATCGAAGTTTTTTCGTTTTTCTTCTTGCGGCTTTATCGCTCCACCTTGGCTGAAATTCACACGTATCAAACCGACATCACAACCCTGACGATTCAAGAAGTGGCCGTGTTGGCGGCGCTGTCTTCAGACCATACTGAGGCCGGAGCTAATTTGTCAGCAAATTTGTTATCGCAGAAAAAGCCATTTGAAGATAACAAGGATGATGACAACAAATCGAAAGGGCCAGAGTTTGATCAAAAAATCATGCTCGATTTAGGTCGGCAATTGATCAAAATGGCTCCGGTTTCTTACAAAATAATGAATCGATAAACTCGGCCTCATTCGACGGGCTTGACCTTCTTTTTCCGGGGCGCTTTGGCCGCTGGCGCTTCGCTCTGGCTGACCAGCAGCGCGGACTTGGCGGGCGCGGCGGCCAGGTTCAGCGCCAGCAGGCGGCGCAGGATGTTGTCGTCGGGCGTCTCGGGCGTGTAGCCGGTCCAGCCGTAGGCGGCGGCCACCGCTTTGTCGAGCGCTTCGTGGCGCAGCCGCAGGCCGGCGGGATTGGCGTTGTAAAGCGCGGTCAGCGTGCGCTTTTTCCACTCGGCGGCGCGGGCGGGAACCGGCACCGGGCGCGGCGGAAAACCGGCGCGCTGCTCGGCTTCGCTGTGTTCCCACGTCACCCAGCCTTCGGGATTGAGCCAGTTGTCGCGCCACTGCTGCAAGGCCAGCGCGGCGGCGGCAATGGCGGCGAAGGTGGCGGCGGACGCGGCGGCAGGCGCGGTGGCAACGGTGTCGGGCGTGGTGAAAGCGGCCTCGGGCGCGGCCTTGGCTTTGAGATCAAAACCGGGCGGGAAGGGAAAGGTTTCAAACGTCAGCGAGGAGTTGTAGCGCGAGTCATTTCCAAGACCCATGCGCCCGCCTTTGGCCATCGCCCAGACCACATGAATGCGCGACGACAGCAAACCCAGCGTCACATCGTCTTGCCGGGGAATCACGATCAGGCTGTGTTCGGGGGCGACCGCCACCGCAAACTTGATGAAAAAGCGGTGCTTGGCGGTTTCCGGCGTGGCGATGTAGTGCGTCAGGCCGTTCAGCGCAGCGCGCATTCCGGGCCGCTTTTCGCCGTGCTGCCACCACTTTT
>CAIYKK010000649.1 GCA_903926695.1 uncultured Burkholderiales bacterium | reverse complement strand
GCTACCGCAGTGAGCTGGGCGGGCTGGAGCAGGCGCGGGAAGTTTTTTTAAAAGGCTGCGGCCTGCCGCAGGCCTGGGCCGGGCAGCCGCAATGGTGCGTGCTGGAAACCGGCTTTGGCCTGGGATTAAATTTTTTAGTCACCTGGGCCGCGTGGAAAACCGACCCGCTGCGCCCGCGCCTGCTGCATTTCGTTTCGACCGAGGCTTTTCCAGCCAGCGCGGACGATGTGCTGCGCAGTGCGCAGACGCACCCCGAACTTGTGCCTTTTGCGCAGGAATTGCAGCGCCAGCTCTGGGGCTTGCTGCCCGGCGTGCATCGGCTGGTGTTTGAAGGCGGTCAGGTGCTGCTCACGCTGTGCGTGGGCGACGCCAAAGCTATGCTGCGCGAGCCATCGTTTCAGGCTGATTCGGTGTATCTGGACGGTTTCAGTCCGCAGCGCAACCCCGATATCTGGGACGTTCACACATTTAAAGCCGTGGCGCGCTGCTGCCGGCGGGGCACCCGCGTGGCGACCTGGACGGTGGCGCGCAGCGTGCGCGATGCGCTGGCGCAATGCGGGTTTGTCGTGCAAAAAGTCCCCGGCATTCCGCCCAAGCGCGACAACCTGCAAGGCGAATTCAACCCCGCATGGCAACCCAAAACCAGCCGCCCCACTCCGGCCCGCCGGGCGGCGGCGCACTGCATCGTGATCGGCTCCGGGCTGGCGGGCGGGGCGGTGGCGGCCAGCTTGGCGCGGCGCGGCTGGCAAGTCACGGTGCTGGACGCGGGCAGCGCCCCGGCGGCGGGTGCTTCGGGCCTGATGGCGGGCGTGCTCGCGCCCCACGTTTCGCCCGACGACAGCCTGCTCTCGCGCCTGTCGCGCAGCGGCATCCGGGCGATGCTTCAGCAAGCTGATCTGCGCCTGCAATCGGGTGCCGACTGGCGCCAGACCGGCGTGCTGGAGCGCTTCATCAAACACACGCGCCAGTTGCCCGCCGACTGGCTGGCACCATCAACTCTGGCGCAGGCCGCCGCCGAATGGACTGGCCCGGCCACGTCCGAACAGCTCGCCCGCTGCGGCCTGCCGCCCGACACGCCCGCGCTGTGGCATGCGCAGGCGGGCTGGATCAAACCGGCGCGTCTGGTGCAAGCGTGGCTGGCCAGCCCCGGCGTGACATGGCGCGGCGGCGCGGCGGTCAGCCGTTTGGCGCGGTACGGCAACGTCTGGCAGGCGTTTGACGCCGCCGGACACGAACTGGCCAGCGCCGAACTCGTGGTGCTGACGGCAGGCTATACCAGCCGCGCCTTGGCTGAAAGCGCAGGCGTGAGCAAAACGCTGGCGCTGCAGCCGATTCGCGGTCAGGCTTCATGGGCTTTGCACCGGCAAGGGATTGACGAAAATCTGCCGCCCGTTCCAGTCAATGGCCACGGCAGTCTGGTGCCCGCCGTGCCGCTGGAAGCCGGGCTGGCCTGGGTCGCAGGCTCCAGCTTTGTGCGCGACGACACCGGCACCGAACTGCGCCGCGACGACGAGCACTACAACTGGGGCAAGCTGAAAACCCTGCTGCCATCCGTCGCGCAAGGGCTGGCCGCGCCTTTTGAAAGCGGGCAGGTTCAAGGCTGGGCGCGCACCCGCTGCGCCACGCCCAGCCGCCTGCCCTCGCTGGGCGCGCTGGGTTCGGGCGAAACGCCGGATTTGTGGGCCTGCTGCGGTCTGGGTTCGCGCGGCCTGACGTTTGCCGCCCTGTGCGCCGAACTGCTGGCCGCCCGGCTCCACGGCGAGCCGCTGCCGGTCGAGCAGCGCCAAGCCGATGCGCTGCTGCCGCAGTACGTCACCTGAGAAATACAGCTGCGGATGGAATTGCTCAGCGCCTCGGCGCTGACCTGCGTGGGAGACGGCGCACCAAGGCCAACGCCCGATTCTGGACAAGCCGCAACAATCCAAGCCATCATGAGCGCCCCAGGCGCAACCGCTGACGCATTTTTCCACCGCAAATTTTTCTGATAAAACTGGCGTTTCAGTAGTAACCATCTTGTTTTTTCTGTTACTGTCTATAACATCATTTTCTCCAATGACTTTAAGGTGGCGCGTGTTCCTAGATTTCTTGTTTTGTAATAAAAACCTGATCAACCAGGTACAAACATTGGTGACAGCCATGATCTCGTGGCAAATCTAAAAACCGCCCATGAAAAGCGGGCACAGACTTTTACGACCTCGACCAAGCCTTAACTGCTGGCGATATGGCTATGACCGTTGAACATCTGGCGAAGTTCCACAGCGCCATCCAGGCTCATTTGCTGACCAAAAACGTTTGCCTGTATATTTACCCGGAGCATGCGCTGACGCATAGGCCGTTAGCCACAAGCTGATTTTCTCTCTTTCGATTTTATTTCCTGTATTTTAAATTTTCGTATTTTAGGTTATTAATTTTATGAGTGACTTTGTATTTGAACGTGCCGATGGCAGCCAACAAATTGTTCATGGCTACCAATATGAAGAGCCAGAAGCAGGGACCAAGCAATATAGCGAAACCCGTTATAAAGAATCCGACCTTCCCCGCAAGGTCGATTTAAGGCAGCACCTGACGGTCGTTGAAGACCAGGGCCGTACCTCCAGCTGCACCGCCAATGCAGTAGCAGGCGCGTATGAGTATCTAGCCAAAAAACACACAGGCAAAGATTATGATGTCAGCCGGATGTTCATTTATTACAATGCCCGCGCCATCGGTGTGGACGGTGACGAATCAAAAATAAAAGATGGTGGCAGTGGCATCGGAAAGTCGATTCAGAGTCTGCAAAAATACGGCGCATGCTCGGAAAAAATCTACCCTTTCGACAAGGAAGTTGTCAATAAAACTCCTTATGAAGAAGCCTATACCGAAGCAGCACAGTTTTTAATTGAAGATGCCGCCCTGGTGCCAACTGAGTTGTATGCGTGGAAACACAGCCTCGCCGAAGGTCACCCAATTATTTTCGGCCTTAATTTATACGACTCTTTTGACAAGCAGCGCAAAAAAGGCCTCGTTCCCCTGCCTTCTGAATCAGAATCTTCCCGCGAAAAGCACGGCTGCCATGCCATGCTGGCAGTTGGCTACTCTGATGTGGATAAAGTTTTTATTGTACGGAACTCATGGGGAACAAAATGGGGTGATGCTGGGTATTGCTATATTCCCTATGATTACCTGATGAGCAAAAAATTTAATATAGGTGACTCCTGGATTATCAAACAGCTGAACAACGTAGATTTCGACACTGAAGAGTACTGGGACGACAATGAAAAGTCGATCATGGATGAGCGCGGATCAGAACTGGCAAAGATGGACGATAAAG
>CAIYKK010000648.1 GCA_903926695.1 uncultured Burkholderiales bacterium | reverse complement strand
CTTTCTTGCAGGAAAGAACCTTGGTGTTTCATGTACGCGTGCGACAGAAATTCAAGGGCAATTTCAGCATATTTTTTGCACTGCGCAGATGACTCAGCACCACACGGTTTCTCTGAAAGAGGTGAACTACCTGTTTCCGTTGTGGCTATACCGAGAAGGACATAGAACGGCCAACTTTGCCCCAAGCTTTTTAAACGCTTTGCAGGCAACCCTTGGTGCTGTGCCTTCAAATTGGCGTCCCGAAGACCCCGCCGCCCCGCTGCACGCCGAGAAAATCTTCAATTACCTCTATGCCGTGCTGCACAGCCCGGTCTATCGCCAGCGTTACGCCGCCTTTTTGCGCACCGACTTCCCGCGCATCCCTATCCCTGCCTCGCGGGCGGTGTTCGACGCGCTGGCCCAACTGGGCGCGCAACTGGTGCAGTGGCATTTGCTGGAGCATCCCGCCGCGCAGGCCATCGGCGGTGGCTCCAGCCTTCTCCCGGCGGGAAAGGGCGCTCATCCCCGCTGGTTTGGCACCGACTTCAGCTTGCAAAAAGTGGGCGAGAAAAGCAAATCGCTGGCCGACTTGTCGGGCACCGATGACCAAGTGGGCAAGGTCTTCATCAACGCCACCAGCGGCTTTGCCGATGTGCGCCAAAGCGTCTGGCAGCACACCATTGGCGGCTACCAGGTGCTGCACAAGTGGCTGGACGACCGGCGCAAGGCAGGCCGCAGCCTGAGTCACGACGACATCACCCACTGGCTGCGCGTCTATGCCGCGCTCGATGCCACGCAAACCCTGATGCAGCAGGTGGACGAAGCGATTGAGGCTCACGGCGGCTGGCCCGGTGCCTTCAGCCAAAACCACCCGCCGCCCGATGCCGCCACGCTGGCCGCTGAACAGGCGGCGCAAAAAGAGCAGCTCAAGGCGCAAAAGAAGGCTGCTGCCAAAAAAGTCGTTAAGGATGCTGGCACGCCTTGGACTGGAGGCCTTTTTGATTCGGACTCCGATCTGGACGAGATGGCCGCAGCCGCAGGAGCGCCCCCGCACCCAAAATCTCAAGCGACCTCCGTCAAGGCGGCGGGCGGCAAAGCACCAAAGATCAACTAACGCAGTGAAATGACCCCTGTCAATTATTTCATTGATGAAGCAGGTGATACCACCCTGTTTGGCCGCCACGGCAAAGTGATGGTGGGCACTGAGGTGGTGTCGAGCTTTTTCATGGTGGCGCGGCTGGAGGTGTCGGACGTTGAAGCGCTGGAGTCGGACATGGCAGCCTTGCGGGCAGAGTTATTGAGTGACCCATTGCTCAACTCGGTGCCCTCCATGCAGGTCGCTGCTGGCAAGACCGCGCTGTTTTTTCATGCCAAGGATGACATTCCAGAGGTGCGCCATGCGGTGTTCAAGCTGCTGCTGCGCCACGAACTGCGCATTTCGGTAGTGGTGAAAGACAAGCAGTCTTTGCTGGCAGAAGTCCGGCAGCGCGAGGCGGCAAATCCGGCCTATCGCTACAAGGCCGATGGGCATGACGTTTACGACGATTTGATTGGTCGGCTGTTCAACCGTTTTGGCCAGTTCGGTGTCAACCGGCATGTGATCTTTGCCGTGCGGGGCAACAAGCCGCGCACAGAGTCACTGAAAACCGTGCTCGACCAGATTGATGCTGGCTTTGCCGATGACTTTGGTTTTGCGCCGCATGGCACTACCATCGTACACAGCAGCTACCCCAGCCTGACGGCGGGTTTGCAGGCCTGCGACTACCTGCTCTGGGCGCTGCAGCGATTTTATGAACGCAAGGAGGAGCGTTATTTGCAGGCCATGTGGCCGAAGTTTGCGTTTGTGCTCGATCTTGACCTTCCCGCGCCCAAGACCCGAGGGAAACCAGCGCATACGGGCGTGGAGTTCAATGAAAAACACCCGCTGAACCTGAAAAGCCGAGCGGGTGTCTGAAATAGGGATCGAGAGATATAGGGTGAACTCAATCACCACACGACTTGAAGCCGGCTTTTGTCTCTCGAAGGCCTCAATTGTACCCAATGAGGCAGTTTTTGGCTCTGTGTAAATGTGCTGTTTGGTGAAGGGGACCTTGAATTTGTCACGTCATCGCGCCACGCGCATCGACCCGGATGATGTACTGCACGGTGCCCTGCACCAAGCCGCCCGTCACGCCAATCATCACGTCGTGCAGGTTCACGGTCGGGTCGCAGTGGCCGG
>CAIYKK010000647.1 GCA_903926695.1 uncultured Burkholderiales bacterium | reverse complement strand
TGTAGGCTTGGCCGCTGCTCTCCGGCGCGGTGCTGCTGGCGTTGATCGCGTCTTTCCAGGTGCCGGTGTAGGGCAGCACGGGGCCACCCACCCAGGTCGGGCTGGAGTCGATGATGTCGCCCAGCACGCCGGTGCGTGTGCGCAGTGAGCCGGTGCCTGCCGCCGTGACCTCGTCGCTGCGGTCGCCGCGCAGGTAGCGCAGGCGCAGGTCGCCTTCGGTGCTGGTGTCCATGAGGCTGGTGCGCTGCGCGGTGCTCAGGTCAGTCCACTGGAACGGCTTGCCCACGCCTGCGCCGTTCGAGGTCAGCATGACGCGCTGCGCGGAGGTCTGCGCGACGTTGCTGCTGCTGGTGGCCTGGCAGGTGCCGCCGGTCAGGACGCAGCTGGCATTCCAGTTGGCCACCGCGCTGATGAAAACGGAGTCGCTGGCCGCGTCGTAGAGCAGGTTTTGCGCCGTCAGCTCGCCCCACCAGTTTTTCGGATGGTAGTAGGCCAGGTACAGCTGCGTGCCCGCTTCCACCCGCGCCGAAGGCGGCACATTGGTGCCGCCCGAGCTGTTCGACTGGTTGAAGGGCGCGGCCTTGAAGCAGGTGATTTCATGAATATTGCTGCCGCTGCCGCTGCCAGCTGAAAACCCAAACCTGAACGACGCGGGCAACGGGCCGTTGGAGTCGGTGATCAGGCGGTCCTTGACGACCGGCACTTCGGTGCCGCCGTTAAAACTGTAGGAAAAGTTCAGCAGGCCGTCCTGGGAAATCTTGATGCTGTAAGTGATGGGCCGGGCGCTGTCGCGCACGGGCGCGGGGATGGCGACCGCGCCGGACTTGCTCAGATCGACGGCTTCCTGGTTGGCAATCGAGACGGTGCTGGGCAGATCGCTGCTGGAGACGTAGTTGTAGTTGTAGGTCAGTTTGGTGGTGGTTTGGCTTTTGTCGTTGATGCCATCGAGTTTGCCGCCGCTGTAGTTCCAGAGGTAGCCGGTTTTACAGGCGTTGGTGACGGCGAGTTTTTTGTTGGTATCGGACAGCGTGGTCGGATAGTATTTTTTGGTCGCGCTGTCGGTGGATAAAAAGGCAAACGCCGTGTCGCCCGAGCCTCTGAGCGTCAGGCGCCCGGCCTTGTAGCCGGGGCCGGTGCTGGTGTTGTCGCCAGCTTGCAAGACGGGCGGCCTTTGCGTGTCGAAATAACTGCCTTTTGAAAAGTTGCCGAACTCGTCAATGCCAATGCCCAGATAGCCGCCGCGCACGCCCTCGTAAGGGGAGTTGGAGCCATTGGTGCAGCTGTAGCCCAGACTGCCGCCCGAGGCACCCACAGAGACCGGTTTAGAACCATCGGCCAGAAAAAACGCCATGCCGTCAGCGCCGGTGCCGCTGAGCCCGTCGCCGCCGTAAGTCACCGTGGTGAAAGCGACCTGCAGCCCCTGGTTGCTCGGAAAGGTGAAGTTGGACACCACCGCGCCGGTTTGATAGTCGCCATTGGTTCCGTTAAAAAGCTTGTCGCCATTGGTCAGGCGCAGCGCGCCCAGGCCGACGGCATCGGGCAGCGTTCCGGTGGCGCCACCCATCAGCACCGAATTTTTGCCGGTGTAATAACCCAGCCCGGCGCAGGCCGGAATCGTGCCGGTGTTGTTGCCCGCCGTCAGGCAGGCACCATTGAGGGAAAGCCAGTTGAAGGACGACGAGGCGCCGGTCAGCGCATCGTCGATGACCAGCTGGGCCTGCGCAGGCCAGGGCGCGGCCAGCAGGCAGCCGAAAAGTCCGGGAAAAACCCGGCGCGCAGCAAAGGTCATGGGGCGTCCAATCAGGGTTGATCTAGCGGCTTGTGAGGAACGGAAAGCTGGTAGGTGCTTTGCACGACGGTGGCCGCCGTGGCGCTACCACCGTAGCCAAAGCCCGTCGCCTGGTACACCAGCGACTGCGAATCGGTGGCGTTGACGCCCAGGTAGCTGATGTACAGGCCGGGCATGGCTTTGTAGTTAATGTCGCCGCCAGCAGCCATGCCGCCTGCCGGGTTGATCGCCATGCTGGGCGGCTGGTAATCCGTTCGGATGCTCCAGGGCAGGGTTTGCGGATCGCTCAGGGGCACGCTGCACACGCGCATTTTGGTGAGGTCGGTAGCCATGTTGACGCCCACACAGTCCATCACGTTGCCGCCGCCCTGGCTCAGCCACCACTCGGCATAGGTCAGCGCGCTTTGGGCGGTTTCAAACGCCCGCTGCTTTTCGCGTGTGTTGCCCGCAATGCTTTCCTGCACGTTGACGCTGCGAAACATGCTCAGCGACAGCAGCGTCAGCACCACCAGAAACAGCAGGCCGGTGATCAGCACAAAACCTTGCTGGCGCACGGCCTTGGCTGAATGGGTTGACGTGGCGGTGGGTTTCAAGGCTTGTTCATCACGTTGATGATTTGCCGCCAGCTCAGCGTGGCGGCTTGGCCCGCCTGAGCGGCATACGGATTGAGCATCGCCACGGTGATGCGCACAGTTTTGACGCGGCTCCAGTAGTCGCCCGCCGTGACTTCGGAGGCTTTTAAAAACTGGTAAGTCTGTCCGCTGCCGCTGATGTCCACGCTGTAAAGCGCGGTCATCGAGGCTACGCCGCCAACCAGCGCCACGGTGGTCGCGCCGCCGTCGGTCGAGCAGAGCAGCTCATTGCTGGCGCTGATGCTGAAGGTGTTGGTCATCAGGAGGTCATGGCCCGAGGTGTTGGCCGCACCCAGGCAGTCCAGCAGCCCGGTGCCGCTGGCGCTGACATAGCGCACCGTCACTTTGTCGCTGCCGCCCGCCGCGCCGTCGGCGCCCGTCAAACCCTGTCCGGCGCTAAAGCTGGCGCCGCTTGCGTTGGTGGCGGGCAGGGCCGTTTCGGCTGTGCTATTCACCGGATCAGGAAAAAACCCTGCATTTTCAATCGTGGTGGTCAGTGCGATGAGGAGAAAACGCTCGTTATCCTGCAGCTGGGCCAGCTGGTTTTGCGCGCCGAAAGCCTGCCGCATGTTGACAAAAACAACCGAAAAACCCAACAGCATGAACAGCGAAAGGCCCATGGCGATCATCAGCTCAATCAGCCCAAAGCCTGCTTGAGGCGATGCTTGGCGCGCTTGGCGTGTCATGGCGCTACATACAGGCTGAACTGCTGGGTGGACGTTTGTACCGCGCCCGCCGCCAGCGACGTGCTGCGGTTGACGGCGACGTATTTTTCCGCCCATGTCAGTTTGATGATGCAGCTTGTGGGCGCCGCTGCTGAACTCGCGCAACTGATTTGCGCGGTGTACGACGGAAAGCGGACATTCAGACCCGCCACCCAGCTCTGGACATCGGCGGCAGCCATCTGCGCCGGGGTGCAGGAACTGGCGGTGCAGTTCACCGTCTGGCTCAGCTGCCCGGAGGTGTCCGTGATCGTGACGCCGCTGGCGCTGACGCTGGCCGGGGCGCTGCCGCTGGACCAGAAAGGATTGCCGTGCATCGCCGCCGCCATGCTGCCCGCCTGCAGCGCCACCAGAGAGCGCACCCGCGCCAGTTGCGTGTTGGCCAGCGCGGCGGTCTGCATTTTGACCAGGCCAAGCAGGCCAAACGTCATCACCACCAGCGTGACCATGACTTCAATCATCGAAAAGCCCCGGTGACCGGTGCGTGGCGGGGCAGTCATGTGCAGCCGTTTTCGCCGGATTTATACAGCTTTTGGTAACCGACGCGGTTGATGGCCACGCAGCGGGTGGCGCTGGCATTGGCCGGGCTGGTGCGCAGCGTCATCAAAGTGGTGCCTTGGGCATTGCCGGGCACCAGCGCAAAACCGTCGCGGTTGTAGGTCAGCGACAGCAGGGCGGGCGCGGCTGTCAGGGTGTCGCCGCCTTTCCAGGCGGGGCGCATGCGCAGCACGGTGTCGCCTGTTTCGACGTTGCCCGTGGCCTTGGCGTTGGAAAAAACAATCCATCCAGCCTGCCAGGTGTTGGTCTTCAGGCAGCTTGTGCCCGAAGACGATGGGCAGACGCTGACCGCCAGACCCTGCTTGATGGCCTCGGAGCGTGCGAACTGCAAGTCGCCGATAAAGCCGTTGACCTCGGTGCTGACACGGTTGCGCTGGATGAGGCTAACGAAAGAAGGGACCGCCACCGTCAGCAAAATGCCAGCTACGGACAAAACGACCATCAGTTCGATCAGCGAGAAGCCTTTGGAGGGATGGCTCATGGACAGCGGATGACCTGAAGAGAAATAGAAAAATAACAAATCTAGTGAGTAAATTCAATAAATTTTTCATATTTTATGTTTTATTTGAAACAAAGAAAAATTGTTACAAGTTTGTCGTTTTCAGGTGTCAGCCGCGTTTTGGCGGACGCGCCGCCTTTTTCACCGTCTTTTTGCGGGATTTCGGCGGCTGCGGGCGGCTGCGTCAGACCATTTTCACCAGTGCGGCGATGGCGTTCGGCGTGAGCTGCTGGCCGATGCGCAGGCCCAGCTGGTGGTAAGCCTCCCACTGCTCTTCGTCGAAAAACTGGTCGCCGGTCGGTTGCTGCGGAAAGAAAGGGTTGCGCTGCGCGTACCCGGCCACTTCCAGCGGCAGGCTGCTCAAAATGCGCGGCTTGACGACGATCAGCAAGCCGGTTTTTTTCGGGTCTTTGTAGTGAATGCGCGCCAGCAGCAAAAACTGCGCGCCCGCCGAGGTGCCAATCGTCTCACGCGTGCCCACGCACTTGAGCGCCGCCTCCTGGACGTTGTTCAGCGCCCGCAGGCTGGCCGGATCGACAAACTCGATGTCCGCGCTGTAGTCGATTTTTGCCTTGCGGGTCAGGTTTTCCACGTCTTCAAACTTGTAGTCCGGGTCCGCGCCGCAGTCGGCCACGACGATCACGTTGAGCTCACGTTTGAGCAGCGCATAGACGGCGGTGTTTTCAAAATGGCCCCCGTCCGAGACGTACCACGCCGTGCTGCGCAGTCCCGGAAAGTGCGCCATCAGCTCGGCAATGACCAGCGCGGGTTTCGGGAAACTGCCCGCCACGGCCTTGAGCAGGCGCTCGCGCCACGGCAGCGAGCCGACTTTGGGCGAGAGCTGGCGCTCGGGCGGCAGCAG
>CAIYKK010000646.1 GCA_903926695.1 uncultured Burkholderiales bacterium | reverse complement strand
GGACGATTTGGTTTAAAAAGCCGCGCTGCTTCATTTCAGCAGCATCGAGCACTGCGGCGGAGAGCAGCATTTCGCGGGCGGTCAGCTCGCCCACGGCGCGCATGACTAGCACAGTCTCACGCGGCGCCATCGGAAAACCCAGCTTGGCAATCGGCGCGCCAAAATGGGCGCTGTCGGCGGCAATGCGGATGTCGCAGCAACTGGCGATTTCCACGCCCGCGCCCATGCAGTTGCCTTCGATTTGCGCGACGATGGGCGCGTCGCAGGCCAGCATCGCTTGCAAGCCGCCCCACACGTCGTTTTCGTGAAAGTCGCGCAGGCCGCTTTCTTCAAAACGGAAGCTGGTGTATTCGGAAATATCGCCGCCCGCGCAAAAGTGGCCATCCGCGCCGCGAATCAGCACGGCTTGCACGTCGGTGCGCTGCTGGAGGGTTTCAAACACGGCGCGCAACTCGTGCCACATCTGGCGCGACATGGCGTTAAATTTGCCGGGGTGCGACAGGGTGACGGTAGCCAGCGAACCGGCGATTTCCAGTAAAACAGTGCTCAAAAGAAATTCTCCTGCAGGGTGAAAAAATAATGCTACCGGGATTCAGGGCGTTTTGAGGCCCAGAGCCAGATCGCCGCGCCGCCCAGAATCATCGGCACGCACAACCATTGGCCCATGCTCATGCCGAGCGACAAAATGCCCAGGTAATCATCGGGTTCGCGAAAAAATTCAGCAATAAAACGGAACACGCCGTAGCCGAACAAAAAGGCGCTGGTCACCTGCCCGGTTTTGCGCGGCTTGCGGGCGTACAGCCACAGCAGCACGAAGAGCAGCAAGCCTTCAAGCAGGAACTGGTAAATCTGCGACGGGTGGCGCGGCTGCAGGGAGCCGCTGTACGGAAACACCATGCCCCAAGGCAAATCGGGTGCGCTGAAACGCCCCCACAGCTCGCCATTGATAAAGTTGCCGATACGCCCGGCAGCCAGCCCGGTGGGCACGCAGGGCGCGGCGAAGTCCATCACCTGCAGCAAAGAGCGCTGGCGCGTGCGGGCAAACCACCATTGCGACACGCCCACACCGAGCAAGCCACCATGAAAACTCATGCCGCCCTGCCAGACGGCAAAAATCTCCAGCGGATGGCTGGCGTAATAAGTGGGTTTGTAAAACAGGCAGTAGCCGATGCGCCCGCCCAGCACCACGCCCATGACGCCGAGAAACAAAATGTCTTCGATGTCCTGGCGCGTCCAGGCGCCGGGGCCGGTGATGGAGGCGTAGGGCTGATGCCGCAGGCGCCGGGTGGCGAGAAAAAAGAACAAGCCGAAAGCGGCCAGATAAGTCAGACCGTACCAGTGAATGCCGAACGGGCCAAGCTGGAGCGCGATGGGATTGATTTGCGGATGGATGAGCATGGGGCGTATTTTTGCATGCACGCCCTGCCCGCTTTGCGCCCGGCGCCAGAATCAGAATGCGAGGGCGGCAGCTTTTATCGGCGCTTTTTCAGCATGCCCAGGGCTTCTTGCTGCTTTCGCAGGCGCTCTTTGGTGCGATCTTCCATTTTTTTGATCTGTTTGTTTTTGTTGTAGCCCGACGCATCAGCCCAGGCCCACCAGAGGATCGTCAGGCCGAAAGGGGCCAAAACCACCCACCACGCGAACTGGGCCACCGGGCCGATTTCCAGAAATTTCAGGATGACGCCTGCAATTCCGATCAATAAAAACAACATGAATAACTCCTGAATACGGGGAAGAAAATATCGGGGTGAAGGAAATACTGCCGGGGTCAACCGCCGTCGGTACAATCGCGTTAGCTCAATGTAACCAACCTACCACACCCAAGGATACCCCATGAAACGCACTCTCTTGGCAATCGCCGCCGTTGCTGCCGGTTTTGCAGTCTCTGCTCCTGCTATGGCTGATCTGGCACTTGCGACTGCCAAAAACTGCATGGCTTGTCATGCCGTTGACAAGAAAATCGTTGGCCCAGCCTACAAAGATGTTGCAGCCAAATACGCTGGTAAAAAAGATATGCCTGCCAAGCTCGCCGCCAAGGTGATGGCTGGCGGCGGCGGCGTGTGGGGTCCGGTGGCCATGCCTGCCAATCCTCAAGTCAGCGCTGACGAAGCCAAAAAATTGGTCGCCTGGGTTCTGAGCCAGAAATAATTGACGCGGGCGGAGGCCGGGTCTTCCGGCTTTTTTTCCGGTGTTCAAACAAAAAAAAGCCCGTCAGTTGACGGGCTTTTTTCATGGCCGGACCTCTTTCGAGGCCCGACAAAAGTCGCTTAAAGATTCTGCAGCAGTTGCTCCAGAATCGCTGGATTTTCCAGCGTGGACGTATCTTGCGTCACGGCTTCGCCCTTGGCGACGCCGCGCAGCAAACGGCGCATGATCTTGCCGCTACGCGTCTTGGGCAGGTTGTCGCCAAAGCGGATGTCCTTTGGCTTGGCAATCGGGCCGATTTGCTTGCCGACCCAGTCGCGCAGTTCCTTGGCGATGGCCTTGCCTTCGTCGCCTTCAGGACGCGAGCGCTTGAGCACCACAAAGGCCACAATGGCTTCGCCGGTCAGGTCGTCGGGACGGCCCACCACGGCAGCTTCAGCCACCAGCGGATGCGCCACCAGCGCCGACTCGATTTCCATCGTACCCATGCGGTGGCCGGACACGTTCAGCACGTCGTCGATGCGGCCGGTAATGCGGAAGTAGCCGTTGTCGATATTGCGCACCGCGCCGTCGCCAGCGAGGTAAATCGTGCCGCCCATTTCTTCGGGGAAGTAGCTCTTCTTGAAACGCTCGGGGTCGTTCCAGATGGTGCGGATCATCGAAGGCCACGGGCGCTTGATGACCAGCATGCCGCCCGAGCCGTTAGGCAGGTCATGGCCGGTTTCATCGACGATGGCAATCATGATGCCGGGCAG
>CAIYKK010000645.1 GCA_903926695.1 uncultured Burkholderiales bacterium | reverse complement strand
GTGAGAAAAAGCTGATACTTCCCCGAAGATATATCGAAATCTCCTTGAAATGACTCAAATGTACTTGCAATTTTATTTTCAGCATTTGCATCTCCAATAGCTTGATTTGACTCCTTAACATCATCCGATTTTTCAATTTTTGGCACCGCCATTAAAGCAAATAGAGCCAAAAAACTAAACGACACTCCCAAAATAAACCAACTAGCTCCACTTCTATTTTTTTCGCTAGCTACATATGCACAAAATCCACCAACAACAATCGCATTAAAAATGAATATTAAAAATAGCATCAATCCTCCCCTTGTTTGTTAAAAATTTCTAAACAATCAGTCGGCCAGAAACAGCGCCTGCAAATCGTTCAGAAAGTCAAAGCCGCGCTCGGTCGGCTTGGCGTGGATGAAATCGCGCTCAATCAGCCCCTTGCGCTCGGCTTCATCCAGCCCCTTTTGAATCGCGGTGAATGGCAGGCCGGTCTTGTCGGCGAAATCCTGCAGTTTGAAACCGTCGCGCAACCGCAGTGCGTTGAGCATGAATTCAAACGGCAAATCGGCGCGGCTGACTTCGTTTTCCTGCGTCACGGCGTTGCCCGCCAGCGCTTTTTCCATGTACAGCGCCGGCTCCCGAAAACGCACCTGGCGCACCACGCGGTGCGCAAAACTGAGCTTGCTGTGCGCGCCCGCGCCAATGCCCAAATAATCGCCAAACTGCCAGTAATTCACGTTGTGAAAGCAGCGATGGCCGGGTTTGGCATAGGCTGAAACTTCGTAGCGCTGCAGCCCGGCCTGGGCCGTCATCTCGGTGATCTGATCCAGCATGGCGTAGGCCGTGTCTTCCTCGGGCACCTGCGGCGGAAACTTGGCGAAGTAGGTATTCGGCTCAATCGTCAGGTGGTAGATGGAAATGTGCGGCGGCGCCAAGGCCAGTGCCTGGCGCATGTCGCGCGCCTGATCTTCCAGCGTCTGGCCGGGCAGCGCGTACATGATGTCGAGGTTGAACGTGTCAAACGCCTGCGCCGCCTCTTCGACGGCGGCAATCGCCTGGGCGCGGTCGTGGACGCGGCCCAGCGCTTTTAAATGCGCGTCATCAAAACTTTGCACGCCTATGGACAGGCGCGTCACCCCGGCGCTTTTAAACGCCTTGAAGCGGTCTTTTTCAAACGTGCCGGGATTGGCTTCGAGCGTGATTTCGCAGTCGGGCGTGAGCTTGAGCCGGGCGCGGATGTCGCCCAGCAGCCGGTCAATCGCTTGCGGCGAGAACAGGCTGGGCGTGCCGCCGCCGATAAAAATGCTATGCACCGTGCGGCCCCAGATCAGCGGCAGCGAGGCTTCCAGATCGGCGATCAGCGCGTCGATATAGCGCTGCTCGGGCATCTCGCCCGGCGCTTCGTGCGAGTTGAAATCGCAGTACGGGCATTTTTTCAGGCACCACGGTAAATGCACGTAGAGCGAGAGCGGTGGCAAGGCGGCGAGTTGCAGCGTGCCGCCGCGCATGTAATGCTGGATGTCTTTTTGGGTCATACGAGTTTCGAGTCCGGCTTACAGCCAGCGTTCCCGCATCAATTCCATCATCTGGCGGGTCGCCTTGCCCCGGTGGCTGTTGGCGTTTTTGACCGCGACCGGCAGTTGCGCGAAGGTCTGGCCGAATTCGGGAATAAACATCACCGGGTCAAAACCAAAACCGTTGCTGCCCACGGGCTGCAGGGCAATCTGGCCCGCCACGCGCCCGGAGGCGATCAAGGGCTCCGGGTCATTGGCCGAGCGCACGGCCACCAGCGTGCTGACCAGCGCAGCGCGGCGCTGCTCGGGCTGGGTTAGGTGCGCCATTTGTTCGAGCAGCGCTTTGACGTTGTTGTCGTCGCCTTTGGCGTAGCCGAACTTCGTGGCGTAATACGCCGTGTCCACGCCGGGCAGGCCGCCAAAAGCATCGACGCACAGGCCCGCGTCATCGGCCAGCGCGGGCAGGCCGCTGAGGGCGGACGCGTGGCGCGCCTTGGTCAGCGCGTTTTCAACAAAGGTGAAAAATGGCTCTTCGGCTTCGGGAATGCCCAGCGCGGCCTGACTGATCAGCTCCAGGCCCAGCGGCGCGAGTATGGCCTGCAGCTCGGCGAGCTTGCCGGGGTTGTTCGATGCAAGAATGATTTTCATGGCAGACAAGAAAAGGGGAAACAGCGCCTGCGGACAACAAGCCCGCAGCGCGTACACACGGCAAAACCGCCGGAATCAGTATTTTTTCAGGACCGAGCGGCGTATCGCATCGTTGATTTCAGCGATGGAGCGCTCGATCATCGCCTCATCGAGGTAGTCCGTCATGGTATCGAGCCGACCGGCTTCGATGGTGGAGGCAAATTCGCCTTCCATGATGGTGTCGAGGGACAAAGCCTGGGTGGCTTCAAACGCATCGGGCGTTTCCCACTCCATCGCCACGGCGGTGACGTTGTCGGAATACTCGCCGCCCGCGAGCAGGGCGCTTTCGACCAGATCGGGCACGGCCTGCGAAATGTTTTTTTCCACCAGATGCTGGACGATTTCATCGTCGCTCAGGTTGCCCCACAGGCCATCTGAGCACAGCAGCAGCCGGTCGCCCTGCATCAGGTCCAGGCTGGTGATGTCAAACACCGGCTTCATCGGCGAGCCCAGACAGGTGAACAAAATGTTGCGGTTTGAGTGATCGAGCTTGATCAGGCCCGCGTTTTGCTGCTCCAGGTAGGAGTGGTCTCGGGTGCGCTTGAGCAGCTGGCCGTCCCTGACCACATACAGGCGCGAGTCGCCGCAATGCACCCAGGTGGCGCTGGTGCCTTGCAGCACAACGGCCACCAGCGTGGTGCGCGGCGTGTCAAACATCGCCTTGGCGGTGGCGTAGCGGATGATTTGCTGGTGCGCAGCCAGCAGCGCGCTGGCCAGAAACTCGGATGGCTCCTGCAGCCGTGGCTTGGCCTCCTTGCGGTAGCGCGCCGAAACCGTCTCCAGCGCCAGTTGGGCCGCCACTTCGCCTTCGGGGTGACCGCCCATGCCGTCGGCCAGCGCAAACAGGCCGGACTCGCGCGTGTAGCAGTAGCCCATGCGGTCTTCATTGTTCTTGCGCCCGCCGATACGGCTGAGCTGAAAAACGGAAAATTTCATGGCAGGCGGCACCCTAAACCGGGCGCTTGACGGGGTGAGGTTTTTTGGTGTCAGACACCACGCTGTCAAACTGCAACCGCACTTTTTCGCTCACGCTGAGCTTGGTGTAGTTGCGTTCGCTCTCGCGGCTGAGTTCTTTTTGCAGGGCAAACACCGACTGCGGGCGCGATAACGGGTCCAGCGCCATGCACCACTCCACCACCTCGATCAGGTTGTCGGAATAGAC
>CAIYKK010000644.1 GCA_903926695.1 uncultured Burkholderiales bacterium | reverse complement strand
GCCATCGCCACTTCGCGGGCGGTTTTGGCCTTGGACCAGAGCGCATGCATGGCACCCAGCGCAAAGCTTCGGCCCGAGCCAATGCCCCAGAATTCATTGAATTCAAAGACTTCGCGGTAGCTGTAGAGGCCGTAAATGCCGCTGGCATTGGCAATCACCACCGTGAACTGGCTGGACTCGTAGGGGTCGTTGTCGTCTTCCTTGGTCTGCAGGAAAAACGTGTCTTTTAGCAGCGGGTGCAGCTTGAGAAACGTGTCGAACACCTCGTCGCGGCTGCCCAGGCGCAGCTGCTCTTTGGGCATGGACGCCATCGCCTTGCGCAGCACCGGAAAGTGCGCCACAGTGCCCGCCATGCCGATGTAGCTGATGCCGTCGGGGGTGTCCACCTCGAAAATCTTGCTGTTGGCCTCGAAGCGGTGGCTCAGGCTGGTGTCGCCAAAGGTCACGAGCGTGTCGGCCGCAATGGCCACCTGCCCGGCCTTCTTGACCACAACCAGCGTGGTCATAGCATGATGCGGCGGAAATCCGCCAGAATCTGGCCCAGATAGGCGTTGAACCGCGCCGCCGCCGCGCCGTCAATCACGCGGTGATCCCAGCTCAGGCTCATCGGCTGCATCAGGCGCGGCTGGAAGGCTTTGCCGTCCCAGACCGGCTCGACGCGGCTCTTGCACACGCCCAGAATCGCCACTTCAGGCGCATTGATGATGGGCGTGAAATAACGCCCGCCAATGCCGCCCAGCGAGGAAATCGTGAAGCATGCGCCCGACATCTCGGCGGGCGAGAGCTTGCCGTCGCGGGCCTTTTTGGCCAGCTCGCCCATTTCCTGCGAAATTTGCACGATGCCTTTTTTGTCCGCATCCTTGATGACGGGAACAACGAGGCCGTTGGGCGTGTCGGCGGCAAAAGCGATGTTGAAATACTGCTTCAAGACCAACTGGTCGCCGTCGAGCGAGGCGTTGAAGTTCGGAAACTTCTTCAGCGCCGCCACCGAAGCTTTGATCAGGAACGCCAGCATGGTGATCTTGACGCCGGACTTTTCGTTTTCCTTGTTCATCTGCACGCGGAAGGCTTCGAGGTCGGTGATGTCGGCGTCGTCGTGGTTGCAGACGTGCGGAATCATGACCCAGTTGCGATGCAGATTCGCGCCGCTGATCTTCTTGATGCGCGCCAGCGGCTGGCGCTCGACCGGGCCGAACTTGGCGAAATCGACTTTCGGCCACGGCAGCAGGTCCAGCCCCACGCCGGTGCCGCTGGCGGCTGGCGCGGGCGCCGGGGTTTTGGCAACCTGCGCCTGGGTGCGGGTGTCGCCCGCCATCACGGCCTTGGTGAAGCCCTGAACGTCGTCCAGCGTGATGCGGCCCTTGAGGCCGGTGCCCTTGAGTTCAACCAGCGGCACGCCCAGTTCGCGGGCGAACTTGCGCACCGACGGCGACGCATGCGGCAGACCGACGGGCGGCGTGGCGGTAGGCTGATGCGCGGGCTGGGCCGGGGCCGGGGCCGCTGCGGCGGGCGCAGAAGCGGCGGATGCCGTAACCGACGCCGGAGCGGCTGAAGCAACTGAACCAGCCGAGGCGGATGAAGCCGAGGGCGCTGGCGCAGCTGAAGCGGCGGGCGTGGCGGCAGACGATGAAACCGCTGCAGCCGTGGAGCCTTCCAAAATAGCCAGCAAATCGCCGATATTGACCGTGTCGCCCAGCTTCACTTTCAGCTCCTTGAGCACGCCAGCCGCCGACGACGGGATTTCCATCGAAGCCTTGTCAGATTCAACCGTGATCAGCGACTGCTCGGCCTTGATGGCGTCGCCGGGCTTGACCATCACTTCAATCACGACGACATCCTTGAAGTCGCCAATGTCGGGCACGCGCACTTCTACCGGGCCGCTGGCGGCGGCTGGCGCAGCGACGGGCGCCGGACTGGCAGCCGCTGCCGAAACTGGCGCAGTCTGGGCAGACGCCGATGCCGCAGCGGGCACCGTTGAAGCATCCGATGCCGATGCCGGGGCCGGAGCCGCAGCCGCAGCCGGGGCAGCCGCCTGCGCACCCGCCACTTCCAGCGTCAGCACGACCGAGCCTTGTTTCACCTTGTCGTCCAGCTTGACGCGCAGTTCTTTCACCACGCCCGCATGGCTCGACGGAATCTCCATCGACGCCTTGTCGGACTCCACGGTGATGAGCGACTGTTCAGCCGTCACGGTGTCGCCGGGCTTGACCAGCAGCTCGATCACCGTCACCTCGTCAAAATCGCCGATGTCCGGGACTTGAATATCTACCAATGCCATGATTGTTGTCTCCGGTTTCAAGCGTACAGCGGATTGATCTTGTCGGCGTTGATGCCGTATTTGTCGATGGCTTCGGCCACTTTGGCCGCTGGCACCTTGCCCTCTTCGCTCAGCGCCTTGAGCGCCGCCACAACGATGTAATGGCGGTTGATCTCAAAGTGTTCGCGCAGTTTGCTGCGGAAATCGCTGCGGCCAAAACCGTCGGTGCCCAGCACTTTGTAAGTGCGGCCTTGCGGAATGTAGGAGCGTATCTGTTCGGCGTAGGCTTTCATGTAGTCGGTCGAAGCCACCACCGGGCCAGCATGGGCACCGAGCTGCTCGGCCACAAACGGCACACGCGGCGCTTCCAGCGGATGCAGCAGGTTCCAGCGCTCGGCGCTCTGGCCGTCACGCGCCAGTTCGTTGAAACTTGGGCAGCTCCACACGTCGGCCTGCACGCCCCAGTCGGTGGCCAGCAGCGCCTGGGCGGCAATGGATTCGCGCAGGATGGAGCCGCTGCCTAGCAATTGAACGCGCTTGTCACCTTCGGCGCCGGGCTTGCACAAATACATGCCTTTGATGATTTGCTCTTCCGTGCCAGCGCTCAAGCCGGGCATGGCGTAGTTTTCGTTCAGCAGCGTGAGGTAGAAGAAGACGTTTTCCTGCTTTTCCACCATGCGTTTCAAGCCGTGGTGCAGGATCACGCCGACTTCGTGCGCAAAGGTCGGATCGTAGGAAACACAGTTCGGAATCGTGCCCGCCAGAATGTGGCTGTGGCCGTCTTCGTGCTGCAAGCCTTCGCCGTTGAGCGTGGTGCGCCCCGACGTGCCGCCGAGCAGAAAACCGCGCGCCTGCATGTCGCCCGCCGCCCAGGCCAGATCGCCAATGCGCTGGAAGCCGAACATCGAGTAATAGACATAGAACGGCACCATGATGCGGTTGTTCGTGCTGTACGACGTGGCCGCCGCGATCCAGCTTGCCATGCCGCCCGCTTCGTTGATGCCTTCCTGCAGAATTTGGCCCTTGGTGTCTTCGCGGTAATACATCACCTGGTCTTTATCAACAGGCGTGTATTGCTGACCGGCGGGGTTGTAAATGCCGATCTGGCGGAACAAGCCTTCCATGCCGAAGGTGCGCGCCTCATCGACCAGAATCGGCACGACGCGCTGGCCCAGCGCCTGGTCGCGCAGCAGCTGCGTCAAAAAGCGCACATACGCCTGCGTCGTGGAAATTTCGCGGCCTTCCGCCGTCGGTTCGATCACCGATTTAAAAATGTCCAGCGATGGAATCGTGAACTGCTCGTCGGCCTTGACGCGGCGGTGCGGCAGGTAGCCGCCCAGCGCTTTGCGGCGCTCGTGCAGGTATTGCATTTCCGGCGTGTCGTCGGCGGGCTTGTAGAACGGAATGTCAGCGAGCTGGCTGTCGGGAATC
>CAIYKK010000643.1 GCA_903926695.1 uncultured Burkholderiales bacterium | reverse complement strand
GCCTGGCCGACGCGGCCCATCGTATCGCCCGGCTTGACGGTGTAGTAGCCGGGCTTGCCAGCGTTGTCGGCGCCGGGCGGAAGCGGAATGGCCATCTTGGACTGGTTCCGGTCTTCGACAGGCGCACTGTTCAATGAGACTGAACTGCAGGCCGAACCCATCAGCACCGAAGCTGCCAGCGCACAGGGCAGCGCCAGCCGACTGGCCACCAAGCCGGTGCGACAGCCCACGGCTGAAGGAAGAAAAAAAGGCACCCCGTTTGACCGCATGTTTGTACTCATTATTTCTTTCATCGTGAACCTGAATTTTCAATACCAGCCGGAGGCCAACTCAGCCTATTCCTGATTTTAAGGGGACAAAGTGGACCGCTTCGAGCAAAGTGTGCCGCACGCCGTGGCGGGTTTTGTCAATCACCACCAGCGACTGGGTACCGGGGGCCGTTTGCAGCGGTGCGACCAGTCGCCCGCCCACCGCCAGCTGGTCTATCCAGGCATCGGGAATCGCCTCGCCACCAGCGGCGGCGATGATGGCCGCATACGGCGCGCCCTTGGGAAAGCCATTCATACCGTCGCCAAACAGCAGATGTACGTTGGGCAGGCGCAGCAGGCGCAAATTCTCGCGGGCCTTGTCGTACAGGCCGCGCAGGCGCTCCATGCTGTACACCTCGGTGGCCAAGTGGCTCAACACGGCGGCCTGATAGGCGCAGCCGGTGCCGATCTCCAGCACCCGCCCCAGCTTGCCGCTGGCGTCATGCAGGCCGCCCTGTTGCAGCAGCTCCAGCATGCGCGCCACCACGCTGGGTTTGGAGATGGTTTGGCCCAAGCCTATCGGCAGACTGGTGTCTTCATAAGCCTGATTGGCCAGCGCGCTATCGACAAAACGGTGGCGCTCCACCGCGCCCATCGCGGCGAGCACCGGGCCATCCGAGATGCCTTGGGCCGCAAGGCGGCTGACCATGCGCGAGCGAATGGCGCGTGAGTCCATGCCCAGCCCGCCAAAAATGCCCGGCAGGTGGCTTTTTCTAGGCTCCCAGGGCAAGGCGACCGCAGCGGCGCGGGCCGCCGTCAGGGAAAATTTAGTCGTTGTCAGTGCCACGTCGCCGGGAAGCCGGGCGGGAAATGAAGGGCGCACCGCCACCGAAGGCGTTTTGGAAGGCACGCCGAAAGGAGGCTTCACGAGGGGCTTCATGCCGTTGCCGTTCAAACCACCGGGTTCACTGGGTTGATTCTGGCAAGGGTTTGCGCCCAGCCGGACAGCTGCTCGTGGTGGGTCAAATCCACCTGCAGCGGCGTGACGGAGACATAACCCTCGCTGGTTGCATGAAAATCAGTGCCCTCGCCCGCCTCTTTGGCCGCGCCTGCGCTGCCGATCCAGTACATAGTCTGGCCACGCGGGCTGATCTGGGTGATGACGCGCTCGGCGGCATGGCGGCGCCCCAGCCGGGCCACCTTGACGCCGCGAATCTGGTCCTCTGGAAAATTGGGAATGTTCACATTGAGCAGCCACGGCGCCACGGTCGGCTGCGCGCCATGCGCCACGGCTTCGAGCGAGGGCAGCATCTGCGCCACCAAGTCACGCGCACGCCGCGCCGCCACGTCGAGGTGAGCCCAGCCGGTTTCCGTCTGCGAAAACGCAATCGCCGGAATGCCGAACAAATAGCCCTCCATCGCCGCGCCGACGGTGCCCGAATAAATCGTGTCATCGCCCATGTTCGCGCCGTTGTTGATGCCCGAAACCACCAGATCGGGCCGGTAGCCCAACAGGCCGGTCAGGGCAATGTGGACGCAGTCGGCGGGCGTGCCGTTGATGTAGCGAAAGCCATTGGCCGCCGTCTGCACGTACATCGGTGCGTGCAGCGTCAGGGCGTTGGATTTGGCGCTGTTGTTCTGCTCGGGGGCCACCACCTCAACATCGGCAATGGTTTTAAGCGCTTCGTACAGGGCAAGAATGCCGCTGGCCTGATAACCATCGTCGTTGCAAATCAGAATTTTCATAGCGCGATTCTAAGGTCACGGCCACGTCTGGCCGGGCCCGCGCAAGCTAGGCGGGCCAAGCAGGCATCAGCGCCTTTTCAACTCAGGGGCGACGCCACGCGTCCGCCGGGAATTCCGTCCAGCCAGGGCTGGGTGCCCGCCTTGAAACGCAGACCGCCGGGGCTGCTGGCCATCGCCTGCGCGGTGCAGCGCAGGATGCGCAGGCGCTGACTGTCGAGATCATGGATTCGTATGCTGTCGGTGCAGCCCAAGGCGTGCTGGCGTTCAGCCATCGAATTGAACTTGATCGTCATCGCTTAACTCCATCGTGCAGGTGATGGCGAGAGTGTGTAAGTCGCTCATGACGCACGCGTGTCAGTTCGATGGCAGTTGTGTGACGGCGTGGGCCGCCCCGCCGCCGTTACAAAGACCGCTGATTGACCCGCTTGGATAGCGCCTCGGCGCTTTCGCGGCGCTCGCTGTAGCGCTCGACCAGGTACGGCGACACGTCGCGCGTCAGCAGCGTGAACTTGACCAGTTCTTCCATCACATCGACCAGCCGGTCGTAGTAGCTCGACGGTTTCATGCGCCCGGCCTCGTCGAACTCCAGAAACGCCTTGGCAATCGACGACTGGTTGGGAATCGTCAGCATGCGCATCCAGCGGCCCAGCACGCGCAATTGATTCACCGCATTGAACGACTGCGAGCCGCCGCAGACCTGCATCACCGCCAGCGTTTTGCCCTGCGTGGGGCGCACCGCGCCTTGCGCCAGCGGAATCCAGTCGATTTGCGCTTTCATGATGGCGGTCATCGCGCCGTGGCGCTCGGGTGAACACCAGACCATGCCTTCGGCCCATTGCGCCAGTTCGCGCAGCTCCTGAACTTTCGGGTGCGTCTCGGGCGCGTCGTCGCGCAGCGGCAGGCTGCGCGGGTCAACCGTACGGGTGTCGGCGCCCATCGCCTGCAGCAGCCGGGCGGCTTCTTCGCTGGCCAGACGACTGTAGGAGCGCTCGCGCACCGAGCCGTAGAGCAGCAAAATGCGCGGCGCGTGGACGCTGGCGGGCGTTTGCAGGCGCTCGGCGGACGGCACGGCGAACAGCGCCGGGTCGATGTTGGGCAGGTTTGCCGCCAAGGTTTTAGCGTCCATCAGCAAGCGCTCCCTGTTTGGCGCGCCAGCGCTGTGGCGGGCTTGGGGTGAGTTGTCACAAACGGCATGTAGAGTTTCTCCAGTTAAAAAAATTTTGCCTGATGCCAAGCAGTTTTAATTCAATATTTCAATTATATTTGAACTATGGAAACGATAACCCCCTGCAATCCCCTGCCCGCGCTGGACGAGGGCGCTGCCGTCAAAGCGCTGGCCGCGTTGGCGCAAGCCCAGCGTCTGCGCGCTTTTCGGGCGCTGATCGTCGCTGGCCCTGACGG
>CAIYKK010000642.1 GCA_903926695.1 uncultured Burkholderiales bacterium | reverse complement strand
GTTCAGCCAGGATTTCACCGTGTTCGGCGGCGCGCTGTCTGAAGCACACGCAGACAAAATCTGCAAGATCCTGGATCACGCCATTAAAGTCGGAGCGCCGGTCATCGGCCTGAACGAATCGGGCGGTGCCCGGATTCAGGAAGGCGTGGCGTCGCTGGGCGGCTATGCCGACGTGTTCCAGCGCAATGTGATGGCCAGCGGCGTGATTCCGCAAATCTCCATGATCATGGGCCCTTCGGCGGGCGGCGCGGTGTATTCGCCTGCGATGACCGACTTCATCTTCATGGTCAAGGATTCGAGCTACATGTTCGTGACTGGCCCCGAAGTGGTCAAGACCGTCACGCACGAGGAAGTGACCGCCGAAGAACTGGGCGGCGCCATCAGCCACACCACCAAGAGCGGCGTGGCCGATCTGGCCTTTGAAAACGATGTCGAAGCGCTCCTGATGCTGCGCCGTCTGTACAACTACCTGCCACTGAACAACCGCGAAAAAGCGCCGGTGCGCCCGAATGCCGACCCGGCCAACCGCATGGACCGCAGCCTCGACACGCTGGTGCCCGAGAACCCGAACAAGCCCTACGACATGAAGGAGCTGATCGCCAAGACGGTTGATGATGGCGACTTCTTCGAGATCCAGCCCGAGTACGCCAAGAACATCCTGATTGGTTTTGCCCGCATGGAAGGCCAGTCGGTCGGCATCGTCGCCAACCAGCCCTTGGTGCTGGCCGGTTGCCTGGACATCAAGAGTTCCATCAAGGCGGCGCGCTTTGTGCGCTTTTGCGATGCCTTCAACATCCCCGTCATCACCTTCGTCGATGTGCCCGGCTTCATGCCCGGCACGGCGCAGGAATACGGCGGCATCATCAAGCACGGCGCCAAGCTGCTCTATGCGTATGCCGAATGCACCGTGCCGAAGATCACCGTCATCACCCGCAAAGCCTACGGCGGCGCGTATGACGTGATGAGCTCCAAGCACCTGCGCGGCGACGTGAACTTCGCCTGGCCGAACGCCGAAATCGCCGTGATGGGCGCCAAGGGCGCGGTCGAAATCATCTTCCGCGAAGACAAGGGCGATCCGGTCAAGCTCGCCGCCAAGGAAGCTGAATACAAGGCGCGCTTTGCGAACCCGTTCGTGGCCGGCGCACGCGGCTTTATCGACGACGTGATCCTGCCGCACGAAACGCGCAAGCGCATCTGCCGCTCGCTGGTCATGCTCAAAGACAAAAAGCTCGAAAACCCGTGGCGCAAGCACGGCAATATTCCACTCTAAGCGCCTGAGGAAAAAACAACTATGTTTACCAAAATTCTGATTGCCAACCGGGGCGAAATCGCCTGCCGCGTTATTCTCACGGCCCGCAAAATGGGCATCAAGACGGTGGCGGTGTATTCCGACGCCGACAAGGATGCGCGCCATGTGGAGCTGGCCGACGAGGCTGTCAACATCGGCCCCGCACCCAGCCGCGAGAGCTACCTGCTGGCCGACAAAATCATTGCCGCCTGCAAGCAGACCGGCGCGCAAGCCGTTCACCCCGGTTACGGTTTCCTGAGCGAGAACGCCAGTTTTGCCAAGCGGGTCGAAGAAGAAGGCATCGTTTTTATTGGCCCCAAGCACCATTCAATTGCTGCGATGGGCGACAAGATCGAGTCTAAAAAGCTCGCGGGTGCTGCCGGTGTGAACTGCATTCCCGGCGTCAACGACGCGCTTGAAACCCCTGAAAAGGCCGTTGAAATCGCCCAGAGCATCGGCTACCCGGTGATGATCAAGGCTTCGGCGGGCGGCGGCGGCAAAGGCCTGCGCGTCGCGTTCAACGACAAGGAAGCTTTTGAAGGCTTCACCAGCTGCCGCAACGAGGCGCGCAACAGCTTTGGCGATGACCGCGTGTTCATCGAGAAATTCGTCGAAGAGCCGCGCCACATCGAGATCCAGCTGCTCGGCGACAGCCACGGCAATGTGATCTATCTGAACGAGCGCGAATGCTCCATCCAGCGCCGTCACCAGAAGGTGATTGAAGAAGCGCCGTCGCCCTTTATCAGCGACGAAACGCGCAAGGCGATGGGCGAGCAGGCCGTGCAACTGGCCAAGGCCGTGAATTACCAGTCGGCTGGCACGGTCGAATTTGTCGTCGGCAAAGACCAGAGCTTTTATTTCCTGGAAATGAACACCCGTCTGCAGGTCGAACATCCGGTGACGGAATGCATCACCGGCCTCGATCTGGTCGAGCTGATGATCCGCGTCGCCGCTGGCGAAAAGCTGCCCATCACGCAAGCCGATGTCAAGCGCGAAGGCTGGGCGATTGAATGCCGTATCAACGCTGAAGACCCGTTCCGGGGTTTCCTGCCCTCGACGGGCCGTCTGGTGCGCTTTCAGCCGCCCAAGGCGACGATGTTCGCGTCCGACACGGAGAAGTGGCTGGGTGTGCGCATCGATACCGGCGTGCAGGACGGCGGCGAAATCCCGATGTATTACGACTCGATGATCGCCAAGCTCATCGTTCACGGCAAGGACCGCAACGACGCGATTGCCAAGATGCGCGAAGCCCTGAACAACTTCGTGATTCGCGGCGTGAGCAGCAACATTCCGTTCCAGGCGGCGCTGCTGGCGCATCCGAAATTCGTTTCGGGCGATTTCAACACCGGCTTCATTGCCGAAAACTACGCGAACGGCTTCCGTGCCGACGATGTGCCGCACGACGATCCAGACTTTCTGGTCGCGCTGGCCGCTTACGTGAACCGCCGCATCCGCAGCCGCGCCGCTGGCATCAGCGGCCAGTTGCCCGGCCACGGCGTGACGGTGGGCGAAGATTTTGTGATCATCGGCCTGGGCGTTGAAGGCGAGAACACGCCGCAAAAAGCGACCGTGCGCGACTTCAAGGCCGTTTCCGGCTCCAGCATTGTCGAAACCAACGGCAAGCGCTATGAAATCTGCAGCGGCTGGCATCTGGGCAGCGTGCGCCTTCAGGGCATGGCCAACGGCCACCCGTTTTCCGCCCAGGTCGAGCGCGGCGTGGGTCGCAACCCGCTGGCGCTGCGCATCAACCACAATGGCACGCGCCTCGACGCGCTGGTGCTCTCGCCGCGCGCCGCTGAACTGCACGCCCTGATGCCTTTCAAGGCACCGCCTGACATGAGCCGCTTTGTGCTCTCGCCCATGCCCGGCCTGCTGGTTGAAGTGGCCGTGCAGGTGGGTCAGAAGGTTCAGGCTGGCGAGCGTATCGCGGTGATTGAGGCCATGAAGATGGAGAACGTGCTGTTCGCCACCGCCGACGGCGTGGTCGGCAAGGTGCTGGCCGCCAAGGGCGAGTCCTTGAGCGTGGATCAGCCGATTGTGGAGTTTGCATAAATGGCCGTGAATCGTCCTTTCAAGGTGCTGGGCATCCAGCAAATCGCCATCGGCTCCACCAGCAAGGCGCGGCTGCGCACGCTGTGGGTCGATATGCTGGGGCTGGAGGTGACGGGCAACTTCGTCAGCGAGCGCGAGAACGTCGATGAAGATATCTGCGCCATCGGCAGCGGCCCGTTCAAGGTCGAAGTCGATTTGATGCAGCCGGTCGATATTGACAAAAAGCCCGCCGTCCACGCCACGCCGCTGAACCACATCGGCCTGTGGATTGACGATCTGCCCGTCGCCGTGGAGTGGCTGACGGCGCAGGGCGTGCGCTTTGCGCCGGGCGGCATCCGCAAGGGCGCGGCTGGTTTTGACATCTGCTTCATGCACCCGAAGTCGAACGAAGAGTTTCCGATCTCCGGCGAAGGCGTGCTGATTGAAATGGTGCAGGCGCCGACTGAGGTGATCGCCGCTTTTGCGGCGCTGAGCCAAGGCGCTGCCGCGTAAACCTGCGCGCTTCCCCAAAAAACCGCTGGCAGATCACATCTGCCAGCGGTTTTTTCGTTTACGCGGGGCGTTTAGACTTTTTTCTCGCGCTGCGCTCGGGCTCTGGCGAGTGCGGCTTCAATCACGGCGCGCTTACGTTCGGCCACGGCGCTGTCGGCGGGCGGCGGGGCGGCTGGCGTCTCTGGCGTATTTGGCGTTGAGGCGGCGGTTTCTTCGTCGTCGGGCGCATCAAGCGGCTTGTCTTGCGGGTCCAGGCGGCGCAGGTTGCGCGCTTCATAGCGGCGGCGGGCGGTATCGGCTTGGGGCTGAGACCAAGCGCTCCAGCCGGTCAGCGCGCCGCTCACGTTTTCCAGACTGATGCAGTCCACCGGGCAGACCGGCACGCAGAGTTCGCAGCCAGTGCAGCACGGCTCGATCACCGTGTGCATCAGCTTGTGGCTGCCCAAAATGGCGTCGGTCGGGCAGGCTTTGATGCACAGTGTGCAGCCAATGCACCAAGCTTCGTCGATGACGGCCACTGTGCGCGGGCTTTCTGCGCCATGCGCTGGGTTCAGCGGCACGGCGGGCAGGCCGGTCGGGTCGAGTGCGGCCAGCCGGGCCATAGAATCACGCCCCAGGGTGGCCGGATGGATGTCGGCCACCACACCGGAGAGATCGCGCAGCGTGCCGCTGGCGTCGATCAGGCCGGGTTTCTCGGCACCTGCGGGTCC
>CAIYKK010000641.1 GCA_903926695.1 uncultured Burkholderiales bacterium | reverse complement strand
CTTTGGCCTGTTTGTCAGTCAAACTTTTCAGCCAGTCGGCATAAGGCTTGTTGCCGTTGCTGTCTTGATAGGTGATGGTTTCAATCATTCGAGTGTGCATTATGCGTTACACGGGTGATTCAATCAACAGGCTTCAACCCGCCACCACGCGAAGCGCACCGGGCGCGGCGCTGGCGTCAAATTTAAGCGGCCATCATCGGCGCGGGCCGAACATGCATGGGCTTGGCCTTGAACCGCTGTTCGGCCTGCCACACGTCATAGGCGCTTTGCTCTGCCAGCCACAGCCGGGCCTCGCCGCCACGCTCCAGGCCCAGCCATGCCTCAATGCGCAGCGCCATTTCTGGCGAGATAGCGGCCCGGCCATTGAGCACACGGGACAGCGCTACGCGGGACACGTCAAGCTGCTCTGCGGCTTGCGTCACGGTCAGCCCCAGCGCGGGCAAAACGTCATCCTTCAGCGTCAAGCCGGGATGCGGGGGGTTAAACATGCGTGCCATCGTTGTATCTCCTAGTGGTAGTCCTGATAGTCCACCAGCACCGCATCGGTGCCTTCAAAGGTGAACGTCATGCGCCAGTTGCCATTAACCCAAACTGAAAAATGCCCCTTCAGTTCACGCCCTTGCAGGGGGTGCAACTTCCAGCCCGGCAGGTTCATTCCTTGGGCGTTGCTGGTCTCGTTCAGGCGTCGCAGCATGGCGGCCAGTTTTGGGGCATGGGCGGCCTGTATGCCTGCCATGTTTCCCTTCTCGAAAAAGGCTTTCAGGCCCTTGTGCCGGAATGTCTTAATCATGCGTCATTGTATCGCGTAGCGTTACGGGTTGCGCGTCATCCGGCCACCACGCCGCGCAATGTCAAAATCGGTAGCCCGCATTGCCCTGAACCGTATCCCCTAAAAAGTTGCCAGCCCATGAGCCTCGTTAAATCCAAACAGCGCGTCGCCGATCACGGCGAGGTCTTCACTCCGGCATGGATGGTCGAGGCCATGCTTGACTTGGTGAAGGGCGAAACCGAACGCATCGACGCCCGCTTTCTGGAGCCAGCGTGCGGCAGCGGCAACTTCATCGGGCAAATCCTGCGGCGCAAGCTCGCGGCGGTGGAACTCAAATACGGCCAGTCGGACTTTGAGCGGCGGCATTACGCGCTGCTGGGGCTGATGTGCATCTACGGCATCGAACTGCTGGCCGACAACATCGCCGAGTGCCGCGCCAACGTGCTGGAGATCTTTGCCGAGTACCTCCAGCTTGATGAAACGGACGATTTGTGCCGCGCTGCGGCGTATGTGCTCTCGCAAAACCTCGTGCATGGCGACGCGCTGACCATGCGCGACCAAGGCGGCAAGTCCATCACCTTTGCCGAGTGGGGCTATCTGGGCAAAGGCAAGTACCAACGGCGCGACTTCCGGTTTGACGTGCTCACGGGTTCGTCAAAATACAGCGAAGAAGGCTCGCTGTTTGCCGACTTGGGCAAGCACGAAATTTTTACGCCGACAAAAACCTACCCGCCCATGACGGTGCATGAACTGGCCGCCGCGTTGGGCGGCAACCCGCTGGAGGCCGCATGAGCACGCAAGCCCCTTTTGCCCTGCGCACCCACAACCCGGATGTGCTGACGTGCATCGCCAACCTGTCGAACGATGAGGTGTTCACGCCGCCTGCGCTGGCGGGCCGCATGCTGGACACGCTGGCCGAGGCGTGGGCCTTTGACCATGACGGCGCAAACCTGTGGGCGGATAAAACCGTCAGGTTTCTCGATCCGTGTACAAAATCGGGGGTTTTTCTGCGTGAAATCACCAGCCGCTTGACCAAGGGCTTGGCGCAGGAAATGCCGAATCTGCAAGAGCGCGTTGATCATATTTTGACCGAGCAGGTGTTTGGCATCGGCATCACGCGGCTGACCAGTTTGCTGGCGCGGCGCAGTGTGTATTGCTCCAAACACGCCAATGGCGCGCATTCCGTGGCCAAGGGTTTTAAAAACGAGGTGGGGAATATCTGGTTTGAGCGCACCCAACACACCTGGGCCAATGGCAAATGCACGTTTTGCGGGGCAGGCCAGGCGGCGCTGGATCGCGGCGAGGGTTTGGAAACCCACGCCTACGCCTTCATTCATACAGACAACATCAAGGCGCGAGTCGCCGCGCTTTTTGGGGAAAACATGCAGTTCGACGTGATTATTGGAAACCCGCCGTATCAATTGAACGACGGCGGCTATGGCACAAGCGCCGCGCCGATTTATCAGTTGTTTGTCGAGCAGGCCAAGAAGTTGGAGCCGCGCTACCTGTCGATGATTATTCCTGCGCGCTGGTTTGCTGGCGGCAAGGGGCTGGATGAATTCAGAGAGGCCATGCTTGCGGACAATCGCCTGCGCTCGATTGATGACTTTCTCAGCGCGTCAGATGTTTTTCCGGGCGTTGGCCTCAAGGGCGGCGTCTGCTACTTTCTGTGGAACCGGGACAATCCCGGCGCTTGCCAAGTCGCCACCCATTTCAAGGATTGGCCTGTCTCGACCGCCAGCCGCCCGCTTCTCGAAAAGGGCGCGGACGTGTTCATTCGTTTCAATGAAGGGCTGTCCATTCTCAAGAAAGTGCTTGCTGTCGAAACCGGGCAATCGGACTCTCTTGCGCTGCCGGAAACCAAGCGCTTTGACCGGCTGGTCAGTTCCAGAAAGCCATTCGGGCTGGATACAACATTCAAGGGCAAGGCCACCAAACGTGCGGGTGACGTTTTGATTTATCAGAACGGAGGAACCGGGTACGTGGCCAAAAGTTCAATTTCGGCGGGCACGCACTTCATTGACAAGTGGAAGATTTACGTTGGCCGGGCTGCGCCAGGAACCGGCAACAAAGATACCTATCCGCACCGCATCCTCAGCACGCCGTTCATCGGTGAGCCGGGCAGCATCTCTTCAGAAACCTACCTCTGCATTGGCCCATTCGATGCAAAGAAGGAGGCCGAAAGCGCCTTGTCTTATCTCTCCTGTCGGCTGACGCGCCTGCTGGTTCTTCTGCACAAGCCTTCCCAAGACGCTACGCGCAAGGTTTACACCTTCGTCCCAACCCAGGAGTGGACGCGGCAATGGACGGACGAAGCGCTTTACGCGAAATACGGCATTTCAGCGAGTGAAATTGAATTCATCGAAAAAGTTGTCCGTCCCATGAATCTCGACGGAGTGGCCGAAGATGAGTAAGGCCATTGAGGAAATCCTCACGCCCAAGCCCGTCGCCCGCCCACGCATTTACGCCTATTCCATTGCCGATGCCGCGCACAAAGGCCAGCTCAAGGTCGGCCAAACCACGCGCAATGTGAAACACCGCGTAGCCGAGCAGTTGAAAACGGCAGCTATCCAAAACTACAAAATCAAGCTGGACGAATCTGCCGAGCGTGACGACGGCACCACCTTCACCGACCACGAGGTGCGCGCCGCGCTCGTCCGCAAAGGCTTTCAAAACCCCACGCTGGAGTGGATGCGCTGCACCGTCGCCGATGTGAAAACCGTGCTCGCCGAGTTGCGCACCGGCCAGCGTTTCAGCGGCACGCACCACGAGACTTTTGGCATGCGCGACGAGCAAGTCGAAGCGGTGAACAAAACCTTTGCCTATTACCACTCCATTTGGGCGGAGGACGCCAGCGCCGCCCCGCGCTTT
>CAIYKK010000640.1 GCA_903926695.1 uncultured Burkholderiales bacterium | reverse complement strand
CGTTAAAATCAACGGTGGTGTTTTTGGTAGTGATTTTATTGAACTGATGCCGTCTACGTAGGGAGAAAAAGTTTTTCAAAACTATATGCTCCTTATTGGGAAAAAGTATTCCTGCAAGCCAGAAATACCGTGCCGGGTGACAGTCAAATTTAAACCACTACCAAAGTTTAAATCACCTCAAGCCCCGCAGCACTTCTTGTATTTCTTCCCGCTGCCGCACGAGCAAGGATCATTACGCCCCGGCGTGGCTTCCTTGCGGATGGTTTCGACTTTCGGCCCCAGCGTTTTCCACAGCTCGCGCAGGTCATAAACCGCCCAGATTGCTTCGCCGAAGGCGTTGAGCCGGGCGATGCTGGTGCTGGGCGTGCCTTCTTCGCTCAGCGGCGAGACTTCGGGCGTGCCGGTGTCGTCTTCGCTCATGGCGACGATGGCCTGCAGCGCGCCGTCCAGCCATTTGGCCGCGTCCTTGTCGCGCGGGGCCGTCCACTCGTCGGGCCAGCTTTCCACGGCAAACATAAAACCCAGCGCCCACACCTGCGCAAACGCGGGCAGCGCTTCGTTTTTAAAAGCTGCCTGCTCTTCTAGCGGCATCTCGGCCACCGCGCCGCGAATGTCCATCACTTCCGGGTGATAGCAGTCTTCGTCTTCGAGCGAGTTCACTTCTGAATCGAGCGCGGTTTCGACTTCAGACCAGCGCCGGTTCCACAGCGCCACAAAACGCTCGCGCTGCGCGTCGTCGGCAAACGAGCCGGTTTCATCATCGGCTTCTTCGCCTTCGGCGGGCAGTCCCAGCAGCACGGACAGGTATTCGTCGGCGGCAATCGGGCGGCGCGAGCAGATCACCGCCGCCATAAAACCTTCGCAGAATTCCCACTGCGGCGTTTCGTCGTAGCGGCTGCGCAGGTCTTCGAGAATGGCGTCGAGTTCGTCGAAGTCTTCGGTTTCCATCCAGGTGCTGACGGGTTCGGCTGCGCTGTCGGAGGCGGTGGAAGGGGATGCGGTTGAAGTCGTCATAAAAATTTCAGTGCTGAGCCTCCCGTGAGGCTCTTATCATTAAAGTGTATCTGCCCGCGCCGCAGCAGCCCTAGTGTCGCGTCTTGAGCGAACTGTCGGTATGCCTATCTCTGGAGACAAGCGGCTTTCGGTGCAAGACGCGACACTAGCTTTCACCCTTTTTTTCAGCCCTTCGCCCAAGAAACCACTTTATGCGCCTGCGACTTCCTCCGCTGCCTCCCCTGCCTCCTCTTCGCTACACCGCCCTGGGGCTGTGCCTGTTTGGTGCGGTGCTGTCGCTGTTCAATCTGGTGCTGTTTGGCCTGGATTGGCTGCTAGCGCTGATGCTTTGCACGGCGCTGGTGGCGCTGGGCCTGCACGATTTGCGCCAGACGCGCCACGCGGTGCTGCGCAATTACCCGGTGATCGGGCACCTGCGTTTTCTGCTCGAATTCATCCGGCCCGAGATGCGCCAGTATTTCATCGAAGGCGACAGCGAGGCGCTGCCGTTTTCCCGCGCCCAGCGCTCGCTGGTGTACCAGCGCGCCAAGGGCGAGCCGGACAACCGCCCGTTCGGCACACAGCTCGACGTGGGCCGCCAGGGCTACGAGTGGATCAACCACTCGATGGCACCGACGACGCTGCCGACGCACGACTTTCGCCTGTGGATTGGCGGCACGCCCGGCAAGCCCAACGGGTCGCGCCAGCCCTGCACCCAGCCTTACGAGGCCAGCGTGTTTAACATTTCGGCGATGAGTTTTGGCGCGCTCTCGGCCAACGCCATCATGGCGCTCAATCAAGGCGCAAAAATGGGCGGCTTTGCGCACGACACGGGCGAAGGTTCGATCTCGCAGCACCACCGCGTCCACGGCGGCGACCTGATCTGGGAAATCGGCTCGGGCTATTTCGGCTGCCGCAACGAGGACGGCAGTTTCAGCGAAGAGCGTTTTGCGGCCAACGCGGGCGACCCGCAGGTCAAGCTGATCGAACTCAAAATGAGCCAGGGCGCCAAGCCGGGCCACGGCGGCGTGCTGCCCGGCCCCAAGGTCACGGCGGAAATCGCCGCCGCTCGCGGCGTGCCCGTGGGCCAAGCCTGCATTTCACCGGCCAGCCACAGCGCGTTTTCGACGCCGATAGAAATGATGCGCTTTATCGCCCGACTGCGCGAGCTTTCGGGCGGCAAGCCTGTCGGTTTTAAGCTGTGCATTGGCCACCCGTGGGAATGGTTTGCCATCGTCAAGGCGATGCAGGAAACCGGCATCACACCGGACTTTATCGTCGTCGATGGCGCCGAGGGCGGCACGGGCGCGGCGCCGGTGGAGTTCAGCGACCATGTCGGCGCGCCGCTGCAGGAAGGGCTGCTGCTGGTGCATAACACGCTGGTCGGGGTGAACCTGCGCAGCCGCATTTCGATTGGCGCGGCGGGCAAGGTG
>CAIYKK010000639.1 GCA_903926695.1 uncultured Burkholderiales bacterium | reverse complement strand
GTCAGGACTTTTTTCTTGCGCTTTTCGATCAGGTGTTTGGCCAGTTTGGCCGTGGTCGTGGTTTTACCCGCGCCCTGCAGACCGGCCATCAAAATCACGGCGGGCGGCTGGGCTGCGAGGTTGATGTCGCTCACGCCCGCGCCCATCGTCGCGGCCAGCTCTTTGCTGACGATGCCCACCAGCGCCTGGCCGGGCGAGAGCGAGCCGAGGACTTCCTGGCCCAGCGCTTTTTCCTTGACGCGGGCGATGAAATCGCGCACCACCGGCAGGGCCACATCGGCCTCCAGCAGCGCCATGCGCACTTCGCGCAGCATGTCCTGTACGTTGGATTCGGTCATGCGGGCCTGGCCGCGCATTTCCTTGACGAGGCGCGATAACTTGTCGGTGAGGGCTGAAGCCATGGTGAAGTCCTGAAAAACGGGGCGCGGCAACAAAGCCAAAGGCCAAGGCAGACTTGGTCAAGCGCTAAACTGTAGCCATGATTTTAGCTTTCAGCGGTGGATGGGGTTTTGGGGCGGCAGCGGGCGCAGCGACAGCTTACGCGCTGCTGGCGCTGAGTCCGCCGCGCTGGAGCGTTCACGCCGTGCGCGCCCTGCTGCTGGCGGCCTGGGTGCTGCACGGGTTGGCGCTGGCCGAGGGTTTGTTGGGCAGCCCGCCGCGCTTTGGTTTTGCGCCCGCGCTGTCGATGACGGTCTGGCTGGTGCTGACGGTCTATGCGGTAGAGCGGCGGCTGTTTCCCCAACTGCGGGCGCACTGGGGACTGGCCGGACTGGGCAGCGCCGCCGTCGTGCTGGCACTGCTGTTTCCGGGCAGTAGCTACCTGCGCATCGCCTCGCCCTGGCTGCCGCTGCACTGGGCGCTGGGGATTGCCTCCTACGGGCTGTTTGCCGCCGCCGTGGTCCACGGCTGGCTGATGCTGCGCGCCGAACGCGCCATGCGGCTGGCTTCGCCCACCGATACCGGCGTGCCGCTGCTGACGCTGGAGCGCCTGACCTTTCGTTTTGTAGAGGCCGGTTTTGTGCTGCTCTCGGCCACGTTGCTCGTGGGCTGGCTGTTTGCCGAAAACCTGTATGGCCCCGGCCTGGTCTGGAAGTGGGACCACAAGACTGTATTTTCGATTCTGGCCTGGCTGGCCTTTGCCGGGCTGCTGGCCGGGCGCGCCCGGCTGGGCTGGCGCGGTCGGCAGGCGGTGCGCGTGCTTTACCTGGGCGCGGGGCTGCTGCTGCTGGGCTATGCCGGATCACGCTTTGTGCTCGAAGTGATTTTGAGGCGCGCTTGATGAAATACCTGCTGCTCGCCGCCCTCATCGCGGGCATTGTCTGGCTCTTGCGTCGCAGCCGCGAGCAGGCGATTAAAAATGCCGCTGCGTCGGCGCGCCCGCCCGCCCGCCCCGGCCAGGCAGCCGAGGTGACCGAAATCGTCGCCTGCAGCGTCTGCCAGTTGCATCTGCCCAAATCGGAAGCACTGACCGGGCGGCAGGGAAGCCTGTACTGCTGCGAAGCCCACCGCCGCGAAGCCGGAGGCTAAATGCCGCTGCACGCGCCCTCCGGGCAAAACAGCACCGAAAAAATAGCCGACCCGTGGGACTGCGAATCGGCCATGAACTCCTTTGCCCGGCTCTGGTATGTGTTCATGACTGCGCGCATTGCCATTGCCGGGGTGCTGGTGATCTTGCAAATGGCTCTGCACACCCTGGGCAAAACCGCCATCCAGAACTCCATGATCGTGTGCCTGCTTTACCTGTGCGCCACGCTGGTGGTGCGCTACGGCTCACACCCCAAGCCGCCGCGCAGCACATTTGATGCGCAATGGGTTTCGACCATCGGGGTCGATGTGCTGGCTTTTTCGCTGCTGAACTTTCTGCAGCCCGGTGGCATCAACTACACCCCGCTGTACGCGCTGCCGGTGCTGCTGTCCTCGGTGCTCGGGCCGATTGTGCTGGCCTTTGGCACCGCCGCCAGCGTCACGCTGGTGCTGCTGGCCGATGCCTGGTCCAGCTCGCTGCAGGGCACCGGCGAATTCAATAGCAGCTTTTTGCAGGCCGGACTGAGCGGCTCGGGCTTTTTTCTGGTGGCGCTGCTGTCCAACCAGTTGGCGCTGCGGCTGGCGCGTGAAGAAATGCTGGCCAAAAAAAGCCAGTCCGCCGCCCGCATGCAGACCCAGGTCAACGAGCTGGTCATTGCCACGCTGACCGACGGCATCCTGGTGGCCGACCGCCACGGCATGGTGCGCTCGGCCAATCCGGCAGCCCGGCGCCTGCTTTCGGCGCACGATGCCGTGTGCCCCGCGCCCTTCAGCCTGGCCGCGCAGGCCGCCTGGCAGCCCTTGATGGCGCTGCTGGAGCGCAGTTTTTCCACACTATCGCCACAAAAAGCCGACATCAGCCTGGCCTACCCCGGCCTGAGCGCCACCCGGCTGCAGGTGCATTCGCGCCTGGCCGCGCTGCCCGACAGCGCCCATGAAAGCCTGTGCGTGCTTTTTCTCGAAGACCTGCGCGAAATGGAAGCGCGCCTGCGCATCGAAAAACTCGCCGCGATGGGCCGCATGTCGGCCGCCGTGGCGCACGAGATTCGCAACCCGCTGGCCGCCATTTCACAAGCCAACGAGCTGCTTGAAGAAGACCTGATCGATCCCGGCCAGCGTCGCCTGAGCCTGATGATTCACCAAAACGCCCAGCGGCTGGCCAAGATCGTTGATGAAGTGCTCGACATTGCGCGCGCCCAGGCGCAGATTCCCGCGCCGCAAACCACGCGGCTACAGCTCGACGAAACCGTCCAGAGCATCGCCGCCGACTGGGCGCGGCAAAATCACGCCGCCGCCCGGCTGCACATCGGCCTGGACGCGGGCGAAGCGGCGGTTTATTTCGACACCGAGCATCTGCGCCGCCTGATGATCAACCTGCTCGACAATGCCCTGCGCTACGCCAGCCAGGGCGAGCGCGCCATTCAAATCAGCACCCAGCTGGCCGCGTCCGGCCAGGCCCGCCTGTCGGTCTGGAGCGACGGGCCGCCGCTGGAAAAAACCGTTCAGAGGCACCTGTTCGAGCCTTTTTTCTCTTCCGAGAGCCGCTCCAGCGGGCTGGGCCTGTATATCTGCCGCGAGCTGTGCGAGCGCTACGGCGCCCTCATCGCTTACCAGCGCGTACACAGCGGGGCGGCCGAGGGCAACGAATTTTTTATCCTGTTCAAGGCCGCTTCCCAGAGCCTGAGCACCGATTTGTCCCATTTCGATACCGTTTCAGTCTGACCCCATGAGCCTGCAAGCCACCCCCGCCCGCATTCTGATCATTGACGATGAGCCCGATCTGCGCACTCTGTATGAGTTGACCCTGCTGCGCCAGGGCTACCAGGTCGAGGCGGCGGGCGACCTGAGCCAGGCGCGTGAATTTCTCAAGGCCGCCCGCTTTGACGCAGTCATCACCGACCTGCGTCTGCCCGACGGTTTGGGGCTGGAGCTGCTGCGCGATCTGGCCAGCCAGCAGCGTAGCGAGCGTTGTGTGGTCATCACCGCCCACGGCTCGGCTGACAATGCGGTCGAGTCGCTCAAAGCAGGCGCTTTTGACTACCTGACCAAGCCGGTGGATTTAAAGCAGTTCCGCGCCGTCGTGGCTTCGGCGGTTCAGGGCACGCAGGCGCTAGAGCAGTCCCCGCTGGGCAAAAACGAGGCGCGCAGCGCGAGCGCTGGTGCGGTGGCTCCGTCCCGTCCCGCCGATGCCTGCACTGTGCTGGACAAACTGGTCGGCCCCTCGGCCATCATGGCGGCGGTCAAGTCGCGCATTGTCAAGGTCGCCGGTAGCATGGCGCCGGTGCTGATACGCGGCGAATCGGGCACCGGCAAAGAGCTGGTGGCGCGCGCCGTCCACGGCTGCAGCCACCGCGCCACCAAGCCGTTTGTCGCCGTCAACTGCAGCGCGATTCCCGAAAACCTGTTAGAGGCCGAATTTTTCGGTGCGCGCAAGGGCGCTTACACCGGCTCGATGCAGGACCGGCTGGGGCTGTTTCAAGCGGCCAAGGGCGGCACGCTGTTTCTCGACGAAATCGGCGACCTGCCGCTGGCCATGCAGTCCAAGCTGCTGCGCGTCATCCAGGAGCGCACCGTGCGGCCCCTCGGTTCGACGCAGGAAGAACCCATTGATGTGCGCATCGTCAGCGCCACGCACAAGGATTTGGCCGCCGGGGTGGAGGCTGGCAGCTTTCGCCAGGATTTGTATTACCGGCTCAACGTGATCGAAATCCGCATGCCCGCGCTGCGCGAGCGGCTCGAAGACCTGCCCGCGCTGTGCCAGGCGCTGCTGACCAGAATCTGCCAGGAGTCGGGGCTGGAGCGGCCCGAGCTGAGCAGCGCCATGATGGATCGCCTGCGCTCGCGCCCCTTCAACGGCAACGTGCGCGAGCTCGAAAACATCCTGCACCGGGCCATCGCGCTGGGCGAGGACAGCGATCTGCACTTTGACCCGCCCGCCGAAGAATTTGTCACCGTTCCCGCCAACCTGCAAAATTTCCTCGATGCCCAGGAGCGCAGCATTCTGGTCAAGGTTTTGCAGGAAACGGGTTTTAACCGCACCGCCGCCGCCGCCAAGCTCGGCCTGAGCCTGCGCCAGATTCGCTACCGCATCGCCCGCCTGGAAATCGCCCTGCCCGGCCACGACGACAGCGCCGAAAGCGACGATGAGCCCGCCTGAAACCCAGACCAGCGCGTCGCTGTGGAGGCAGGGCTGGTACGGCCCGGCGCACGCTCAAGCCTCGCCCAACTTCGGCCCGCGCCCGGCTGGCGCGCTGATTGATCTGGTCGTTGTCCACTCGATCAGCCTGCCACCGGGGGAGTTTGGCAACGGCAACGTGCAGCGCCTGTTTGCCAATCAGCTCGACTGGGACGCGCACCCGTATTTCCAGGGCATACGCGATTTGCAGGTGTCAGCGCAATTTTTGATCAGCCGCTCGGGCGCGCTGTGGCAGTTTGTGAGTTGCGACGAGCGCGCCTGGCACGCGGGTCAGTCCAGCTACCGGGGCCGCAGCAACTGCAACGACGACGCCATCGGCATTGAACTCGAAGGCCTCGAAGG
>CAIYKK010000638.1 GCA_903926695.1 uncultured Burkholderiales bacterium | reverse complement strand
GGTCAAGGGCGTGGTGTTCAACGGTCTGGACATCACCCGTCAGCGTTATGGCAGCTATGGCTACAAATACAGCCGCTACCGCTACACCGACTACCGTTACGCCAAATCGGACGCGCAGTAAGTACGTGTTTGTCACATCCCGGATGATCATAAGGTTTCTTATTGAGCAGGTGTGGATGGGAATGGTACCAATCTTTCATGACTGACACCGCCATCAACCATCGCCAACAGCCCTGTCGCCATCGCAGTACCGAAAGTGCTCAACAAATAGTCCGCGTACAACTCCAGTTCAGAATTTTTCATGGGTGTAGGCTAACAGGACAGGCGGCTGCGTAAGGTCAGGTAGTACGAAAAATTGTTGAGCGAACGGGACGTTAGCAGACGCCATAACCTGCGGCCTCGCGCAGAAGGAGAGATTTAATGTCCCGTCGTTTAGCCCACAGCCTGCTGGCCCTGCAACTGCTTGCGCTGTTCGTCGGCACGCAAATGCCCGGTGCTTGGCGCGACGGGATCGAAAGCGGCGTGCATGCGCCTTTTCCGTTGTCATCGCTGGCGCATTTTGTGGTGTTCACCAGCATGGCGCTGGTGCTGGCGGTGCGCCCGCTGTCCTGGCCTGCCGGGCGTGTGCTGCTGCTGGCGCTGGCCTTGGCGCTGCTGACGGAAGGGTTGCAGTTTTTTGCCATCGACCGCCATCCCCGCTGGGTGGACGTGGGCATCGACATGGCGGGCGCTTTGCTGGCTTTGACACTGGTGGCGCTGCGGCACCAATGGACGGGGCGCCGTTAAGGCAGTTCCCGCCATCAAGGCTGCGGCTTTTGTCAATGAACCCTTTTGCACTGTCAGTCTATGCACAGGCGCCTGCTACGAATTGATAATTTATCCTATGAACATTCTTTTAACGGGCGGCGCTGGCTACATCGGCAGCCACACCTGCGTGGCGCTGGCGGAGGCGGGCTTCACGCCGGTCATTCTGGACAACTTTTCCAACAGCCACCCGGCTGTGCTGGAGCGACTGCAGCGCATCACCGGCCAGGCTGTGGCCTGCGAGCGGGGCGATGTGCTCGATACGCCCTGGGTGCTGGATGTGCTGCGCCGCCACGCCATCGGCGCCGTGATGCATTTTGCGGGCGACAAGGCCGTCGGCGAGAGTGTGGCCCAGCCGCTCAAGTACTACCGCAACAACATCGGCGGCGCGGTCAGCCTGCTCGAAGCGATGCAGTCGGCGCGCTGCGGGGCGCTGGTGTTTTCCAGCAGCGCCACGGTCTATGGCGACCCGGCCTCGGTGCCGATCACCGAAAGCTTTCCGCGCAGCCACACCAATCCCTATGGCCACACCAAGCTGGTGATCGAAGACATTTTGGCCGCCCTGCAGGTGGCCGAGCCGTCGTGGCGCCTGGGCGTGCTGCGCTACTTCAACCCGGTGGGCGCGCATCCCAGCGGCCTGATCGGCGAAGACCCGAGCGACATTCCGAACAACCTCATGCCTTACGTGGCGCAGGTGGCCATCGGCAAGCGTCCGTATTTGAACGTCTATGGCGGCGACTACCCCACGCCTGACGGCACTGGCGTGCGCGACTACATTCATGTGCAGGATCTGGCCGCCGGTCATGTGGCCGCGCTGCAGGCGCTGTTGAATCAAGGCGCCAGCTTCACCGTCAATCTGGGCACAGGCCGGGGCAACAGCGTGCTGGAGGTGGTGCAGGCGTTCGAGCAGGCCAGCGGCCAGCCGATTCCCTACCAGATGGCACCGCGCCGCCCCGGCGACGTGGCCCAGTGCTACGCAGACCCCGCGCTGGCGCAAAGCCTGCTCGGCTGGGGCGCTCGGCACACGCTGGCCGACATGTGTGCTGATGCCTGGCGCTGGCAAAGCGGCAATCCCGACGGCTATCAGTAACTATCCCAGAGCACAGTAGCGCCGGTTCAGGCCGGGCGCATTGTTGTCCAAGATGTGATTCTTGGCACGCCTGCGCACTTCTGTGGTTTATCCATCTTGCGTGGAAAATCCCGTCCTTGGGCGCGGGAATACTCCATAAAATGCCAGCATGCAGCGCCTTCAAGCGCTTCAATGCCATTTTCTAAACAAATTTTCTTTGTTTTCCCTTGGATGCGTGTTAAATAGTGATCGTTGAAAATAAAAGTAACTTCATGCGTGCTATCTCATCATCTCGCCACCTGTCATTTCCACACTTTCCTCTCACAATACTGGGGCTGCTGGCAATATCCCTGACAACGGAGCTTCACGCCCAAGGCGTGGGCATTGCCAGTTTGGGCGCAACGGGCGGATTGACCATTCCATCGGCCTATGTACTTGACTCAGGGGACATGGCGCTGAGCGTGGGAAATTACCAGCCGGCCCAATTGGGCACGTTCAGTCGCCGACAAAATTACAGCCTGGGATTTGGATTAGCGCCGCGCATCGAGGTGTTTGGGCGGTTCGCCGAATACCAAAATCCCACGGCGACACAGCCCGGTTTCCCCGATATCAATGGCCCGCGCGATATTTCTGCCAACATCAAATGGCAGTTGCCGCTGGACATTCCCGGCCTTCCCAAGCTGGCCATCGGCGCCACCGATGTGAGTGGCGGGGCTGTGTATTTCAGTTCTAAATATGCCGTGGCCAGTGATGAATATGGGCCGCTGCGCTGGTCCCTGGGTTACGCCAAGGGCACGCCAGCGCAAGGGTTCACAGGCAATGCCAAGGTGCTCGACGGCCTCTTTGGCGGTGCCGAACTCAAGCTCGGCGCCACCCACGCCACGCTTCTGGCTGAAACCGACGGGACGCAGCGCCATGCCGGTCTGCGCTATTACTCCGATGTGCTGCCCTGGCTGGCTGACGCGCAGGTGATCGGCACCGTTCAGCGCTCGTTCGGGGCTGTCGATCAGGCTGGGCGTGCTGCCGATGCGACCAGTGTCAATGTCTCGCTGGTGCTCCCGCTGGGTGCCAGCGACAGCGCCCGCAAGGCCCGCGCCGAGGCCGCCGCCAAGCCCTTGCCGCCGATTGCGCCCGCCGAATCTGGCGGCATGGTGGCCACGGCTGAAGACCGGATGGACACTTTGGCTCGCGCCCTGCGCGCCAGCGGCCTCGACCGTGTGCGTGTCGGCACGCTGAACAATGAATGGGTGATCGAATACGAAAACTACCGCTACCTGCACAACGAGGCCGATGCCCTTGGCGTGGTGCTCGGTCTGGCGGCAGAACACGCGCCCGCTGGCATCGTCCGCATCAATGCGCTCACGCACAAGGCGGGCCAGGTGGTGCTTGAAACGTCGGTCGAGGTGGCTGCATTTCGCGCTTTCCTGCGCGATGGCAACGCCGCGCCGGTCAAGGATTCGATGGGCTTTGGCCGACTCGCAGGCTACGACACAGCTGCCGTGCAATGGGCTTCGGGCGAGGCTGGCAGAGCGCAGCGCCGCACTGGGCTGCGGGTCGAAATCAAGCCGCTGCTCAATTACGCCCTGGGCACCGAATACGCGCCGTTTGACTATTCGCTGGCGGCCAATGTGCGCGGCACGGCCGGTGTGTGGCGGGGCGCAGAAGTGTATGCCGATGTGGTGCAGGGCTTGAACCATAGCGACAACATGGAGCCGGGCGGTGTGTTTGCCGCTTCGCTGCACCGCAATGGCCTGAAGACGCTGGCGCTGCAGCAGTCGTTCTGGGTCGGTCCAAACCTCTTTGCCAGCGTCGGGGTGGGCAAGTACAACTACACCGGCCTGGGCGCCGAGGGCGAATCGATCCTGTTCCTGCCGTGGAATGAAGACACGATGCACCTCAAAGGCAGCAGCTATCAGCCTCAGCGCGATAGCGTGCTGCCGGGCCGCGAGGACGCTTACACAGCCTCCTATCGCTGGAAGTTTGACGCCCAGACCTGGGTGGAGGGCGGCTACCACCGCTACACCGACCGCTCCACCGGACCAGCGCTGGCCCTGACTCGCTGGTTTGGCGACGTGGCTGTGCAGGTATTTGCCCGCAAGGGCGGCCAAAACACGTTTGTGGGGATGGAGTTGAGCCTTCCACTGGCGCTGCGCCAGGGCATGCAGGCTGGCGCGGTGCAGTTGACCGGTACGCCACGCTTTGCCCAATCCATTCGGAGTTTGATGGTCAATGGCAGCAATGGGGGCAACTGGGTGTGGCCCGACGCTGTGCGTCCGGTGGGCCTCAATTACAAGCCGGAGGTGGAGCTGCTCAATTCCGGGCGCATCACGCCGGAGTATGTGCGTACGCAGGTGCCTCGCCTGCGCGAATCCTTCTATTTGTATGCTCGCGGGCTTCTCGCTGAATAAGTATCGGTGTGTTGGTTCCAGGTGATATGCTTTTAAGGCATTTCGCTGCGGAAATTTTGTGGTTTGTCTTTCATTAAAAGGGTAAGAAATGAGATTAAAAAAATTGACATTGGTCAGCGCCTGCATTGCAGGTATGTTTTTGACCGCTTGCGGCGGCGGCAGTGGTGGAGGGAGTTCAATCGGTGGATCGCTTCCTGCCGTGGCGGAACTCAAGTCCCAGGCT
>CAIYKK010000637.1 GCA_903926695.1 uncultured Burkholderiales bacterium | reverse complement strand
CCGACCGCCGCGTTCAGCGACGCAAAATCGCGCTCCAGGGCGATTTTTTCGCTTTTTAGACCCGCTTCCAGCGCCTGCTCGGCGGCCAGCGTTTTGGCGTTGACCTGCGCAAAATGCGCGAGCCGCGCATCGGCGGCGGCGACTTCTTGGCGCACAACGTGCCAGGCTTGGTTGGCGGTTTCGCTTTCCAGCGCCAGCATCGCCAGCGCTTCGCTGATCTCGGTTTGGCGCTCGGCAAAAGTCTGGCCGAGTCCGGTTTCCTGATCGTCGAGTCCGGCCAGCGCGCTGCGGCTTTGGCCCAGCGCTTGAGTCACGGCCACCTGCAGGCTGCACAGCGCCGTGTGCAGCCCTTTGACGCGGCTGGCGCGGGCCAGCATTTTTTCAGCGTCGGGGCGGGCGGCCATGATTTTGGCCAAGTGGTCGCGGTCATCGAGCCAGCGCGACACATCGTCGCGGTTGCGCTTGAGTTCGCGGCTGCCAGCGGCCGGGCTGGCGTCGGCTTGGGCGTCGGAGACGCGCTCAATGACGATGTTTTGCAAATCGCGAAACGAAATCTTTTCGTTCGCCATCGCGGCGGCAATTTGGTCGAGGTTGTACAGCGGCGCGGGGCCGAGCGAATGCAGCGCGGCCAGTCGGCGCAGTTCGCCGCCTTCTTTGGTCAGCAGCCGCTCGTTGAGGATCACGCTGCGGTACTGGTGCAAAAACAGCTTGCGGCTGACCGCGTAGCCCAGCGATTCGACCCGCGCCTTGAACTCCTCGCGCAGCACAAACTGGTCGGCCTCGTCGCAAAAAAACGCTTCCTGGTAGCCGCCATGAACGATGTGGAACTGCGCCGCGTCCTCGCCGGGGCGGCAGTGCAGCACGGCGCAGCGCAGGTCGTTGCCCGTCTCGCGCTCGTATTCAAACGCGACGGCGCTGCTGGCGTCGGGCAGCGTGTGGCTGAGCATGGACGACAGGCCGGTGCCGCGCAAAATCTGCTGCGGCGTAGCGCCGTAAAACAGCGGCAGCAGCCGCAAAAAAGTCGTTTTGCCAACGCCGTTGTCGCCGACGGCCAGCACGCCGCCACGCGGGTCCAGCTCGGCAATCCGCCCGGACGGCTGGCCGTCTTTGGGGTTGCGGATGTTGATGGCAATGATGCGCCGGAGTTGATGCGGCATGCGTGGGGGTTTCCTTGTTGTTTTTCAGCGTTCCAGCCGGGTGCAGGAAACGCCGATTGGACACGAATTTTGGCCGCTGGCCGCTGGCCGCTGGCGGCGGCAATAAATCTGCCTGGCTCGAACCTGAACAAGGAGAACGCCGTGCATGACGCGCCGTGCGGCGGTCTGGTCAATGCTGCTTCGATGCTGCTTATAAAGTCGAGCTAAACCTGGATGCAATGCCTGAAGCGAGGCTCATCTTAGCGCTGCCGCATCTGCCGCTGTTGCTCTTGCCGCCGCAACTCTTGCTGCTGAATTTGTCGTTGTGCTTCCCGGCGCTGATCCATAGCGCGCTGTTCAGATTTTTGGTAATCAATGTTCCGGTTTTTACGCTGCTGATCATCCACCGCTGCTTCATGCTGAACAAACTTTTTCAGCGTGGCGCCAGATTGATTACTCGCTTTGGAAGCGCTTTTTTTACCACCCTCAGCATTCGGCCGACTTGCCACTGAAGCAGTCGCAGCATCGGGCGGGTCGGCTGCAAAAACGGATGTAGAAACGACGACAGCGGCCACAAGGGTGGCGAAAACTTTTTTCATTTTTGACTCTCTTGCAAGCGCAAGCCTCGGGGTTTACCCCGAGGTCTAGCGAGTCCCCCGGTGCTAGGATGGTTTTCAGTGCTAAACGGATTTCAATATTTTTTGCCATCAGGCAGTTGGAATCTGG
>CAIYKK010000636.1 GCA_903926695.1 uncultured Burkholderiales bacterium | reverse complement strand
GGCCGTCACGCTCGCGTATCTGTCTAGGCTCGAAAGGCTCGATCATGCCGGTCGATTCGGCCATTGCGCGTATCCATTTGTCACTCTTGATGCTCATAGTCATTACTCTCCAATACAGCGATTGTAGGCAGCGCTTGCGGCAGAACCGGCCCCTTGCTGTGGCATGGTTCATGCACGATGGAACACGTCACGCAGGCAGCGCCCCCGGCGCGCTCAGGCCAACGCCTGTCACATGAAAAATAAAAGGAATCACGCCACCATGTCTCCCACTGCCGCCCCACTACTGAAGCTCTTTGCACTGCGCAGCACTGTGCTCCTGGCATTGTTACCGTCCCTTCTGGCGATGGGGGCGAGCGCACAGGCCCCGTCCGATGTCAAAGTGCCGACAGAGGCCACCTGCCAGAAAGAGCTGTCCAAATTTGAGCAGACCATTGCCCTGCTGCGTCAGGTGCAGGGCAACAAGGCAGCGGCAGAAGTGCGTGAGCGGCTGCTGCCCGCGAAGCTGGAAAATGAAATTCTCGCCAACCAAGGCACCTGCGGACTGACCAAACACCTGCGTAAAAAAAGGCTGATTGACTGACTGCGCTCACCAAGCCAGCCACACCGACAGCACCAAAGACAAGCAATCCCGCCGCGCCTCAAGCCGCTTGGGAAATCACAGTTTTCTCGACCAGCCGGTCGTCGCCCAGCACGATCATGGCAAACAGCAGCTCGTCCAGACTGGCCGCCTGCGCCGTCCGGCGCGCCAGCAGCGGCGTCGCCTGCGGGTTGAGTACAACAAAATCGGCTTCACAGCCGGGCAGCAGATTGCCGACGACGCCATTCAAATCCAGCGCCAGCGCCGCGCCGCCCGTGTGCTGCCACCACAGATGCTGTGGACTCAGCGACAGGTCGGGCTTGGTCTGGCCTTCGCGGCCCACGTAATACGCCGCCAGCATGGTGTGAAACGGGCTGAATGACGTGCCGCCACCCACATCGCTGGCCAGCCCGTAGCCAAAGCCCACGCGATCCGCGCCCGCGTAGTCAAAAAAACCGCTGCCCAAAAATAAATTGCTCGTTGGGCTGACCGCCGCCGCCGCGCCGGTGGTGCGCATCAAGGCGCGGTCTTCGTCGTCGAAATGAATGCAGTGGGCGTAAATGGCACGCGGACGCAGCAGGCCAAACTGCTCATACACGCTCAGATAACTGCGCGCCTGCGGGTAAAGCTGGCGCACCCAGGCGATTTCATCGAAATTTTCGGCGACGTGGGACTGAATCCACACATCGGGATATTTGGCCGCCAGCTCGCCCGCGCCGCGCAGCTGGGCGGCGCTGCAACTGGGCACAAAACGCGGCGTGATCGCATAACCCAGCCGGTCCACGCCGTGCCAGCGGGCAATCAGCGCCTCGGTGTCGATGAGGCTTTGCTCGGTGTCGTCGCGCACGCCGTCGGGGCAGTGCTGGTCCATCAGCACCTTGCCGGTGATCAGGCGCAGCTGGTGGTGTTGCGCCCGTTCAAACAGCGCGTTGACCGATTCGGGGTGCGAACTGGCAAACGTCAGCGCCGTGGTCACGCCGTTGCGCAGCAGCTCGGCGATGAAAAATTCGGCGGCGGCGGCGCTGTGATCCGGTTTGGCAAAACGTGTTTCCTGCGGAAAGGTGTAATTGTCCAGCCACGGAAGCAGCCCCTCAGCGGGCGAGCCAATCACGTCGATTTGCGGGTAATGAATGTGCAGATCGACAAAACCCGGCGCGATGATGCGGCCCGGAAAATGTTCAGTTGGCACATTGAGAAAGCGCGGAGCCAGCGCGGCGTAAGCGCCCACGGCCTGCACCACCTGCCGCCCTTGGGCGTTGGGACCGACGACGAGCAGGCCGTCAGTTTCCAGCACGGCTTGCGGATGAGCGAGGCTGGAATCAGCCTGAGCCGAAAAATAAAGAATCGAGGCGCGGTAGGCTTTCATGGCCTGAAGATTACCTCAAGCCCGCCGCGTGGCGGCTGTCTTGGGCGAAAACCCGGCGGGCGCGGCAGTGAGCCTGCTTCGGTTGCGCCCCAGCAGCACGGGGAAGTCGCTGGTGCCCTAGATCCCCGTCGGGCGCGGCAGCGCGCCTGCGCCAGTTGCGCCAGCAGCGCTTACACGCTAAGTCGGCAAGCGTCGCCGATGGAGTCGCGCCAAACCCGCACCGCGCTCAACCCCGGCAGGCGCGGCTGGAGCTTGGTGAAAATGAACTGGCACAGGTTTTCCAGCGTCGGCGCGCCCAGGCCTTCGACTTCGTTGAGGAGGTGGTGGTCGAGCAGCTCACGCAGCAGCGCCACCTCGCGCCGCACCAATCCCAAATCCATCACCATGCCAGTGACCGGATCGGGCTGGCCGCTCAAAAACACCTCGGCGTTGTAGGTGTGGCCATGCACGCGCCGACTGCTTTCGGTTTCGATGATGCGCTCCAGCGTGTGGGCCGAATCAAAGAAAAAGGTCTGGCTGATTTCACATTTCATGGGGGATATTCTTTTTTCAGCGGATGCCGGTGATTTTGTGGGTCTGCAGGCTCAAGCGCCAGGCCGGGCGCGCCAGGCACATCTGGACGCAGGCTTCGGTGTTGCGCACGCGCTCGGGATTGTCCATAGGCTGCAAATAGCGGTGCGTGAAGCGCGCAGCTTCCAAATCAGCCAGCACCAGCCCCGGTTGGGGCCAGACCACCTTCAGTTCATGGCCGTGGCGCTGCACCCAGGGCGCGCCCGCCTTGGGGCTGACGCAAATCCAGTCGATGCCCGCAGGCGCGGCAATCGTGCCGTTGGTTTCGACGGCAATTTGAAAACCGCGTGCGTGCAGCGCCTCGATCAGCGCGGCGTTGACCTGCAGCAGCGGCTCGCCGCCGGTGAGCACCACAAAACGCTGGGCGCTGTGACCAGCGGGCCACAGCACCTCGATCTGGCGCGCCAGCGCGTCGGCGTCCTGAAAAACGCCGCCCAGCGTGCCGTCGGTGCCGACAAACTCGGTGTCGCAAAACTTGCAGACCGCGCTGGAGCGGCCCTGCTCGCGCCCCGACCACAGGTTGCAGCCCGCAAAGCGGCAAAAAACGGCGGGCCGTCCCGCATTCGCGCCCTCGCCCTGCAAGGTGTAAAAAATCTCTTTGACCTGGTAGCTCATGGTAGTTCGGGTGCCTGTTAATTCAGCGTGTCCTGCGCCGGAAATCTGCGCCTGCGTCAAGGTCGGGGTGGCGCTTGAGGGCCGTTGCGCTCCGGCAGCGCAGTGCCGGGCTTGCAGCGCTGCCAGCGCAGACAGCACATGCGGCACAGGAAACCAAACTTGAGCGCCGCCGGTGCCTGCAGCCATCCGCACGCCAAGACGGCACGCGGGTGAAAGACGGATTTTAGCGGCTCAGGCGAGCGCGCCCTGCGGCCTTTGGCAAAAGAACCGCGCCTCAAAGGTTGGCCGGACGGCTATTTCCCCACGGCTAGCGAGGTAGCGCGGGCGGCGGCGGAGCGCACCGGGTAGGCTCGCACCATCCAGCCGTACAGGCACGCCCCGACCAGCAGAGCGCTGGCGGCGATTTCCAGCGACAAGGTAAAACCTTCGCCCGGCGTGGCCGTGCGTCGCAGCAGCAGCGCCACCAGCGGCGGGCCGACAATCTGCCCCACGCCATAAACCGCCGACAGCAGCCCCATAAAGCTGGCGGCAGTGGCCGGAAAGAGGCGGCGCATTTCCTGCATCGCAAAAAAAGTGATCGCCGTGAACGGCAGGCCCAGCATCAAGCTGCCCAGCGCAAAGCCCGCCAGACTCGGACTCCACAGGCTGGTGGCAATGCCCAGCGCCTGTAGCAAATAACATCCCGCCAGCAGGCCGCGCAAGTCCTTTCCCGGCGGCAGGCGTGTCGCCAGCAGCGCGCCCATCATCACGCCCAGGCCAAACAGCGGCCAGAACAAATCCAGCCAGGCCGATCCGGGCAGCGCCGCCCGCGCAATCACCGGCAAAAAGGTGGCGGTGATGATGTAGCCAAACCCGGCCAGCCCGTAAGTCAGCGTGAAAATCACGATTTCCGAAGTGCCGTGGCCGACAAGCTCAGGGCCGGATGCGCCCGCCGCTGCGGTGCTGCGCGGTGCCAGAACGACCAGCCGCTCGTCGCCGCCGCGCAAAATCCGCCAGACCACCGCGCACAG
>CAIYKK010000635.1 GCA_903926695.1 uncultured Burkholderiales bacterium | reverse complement strand
TTCGGCAGGTGTTGGCGCGCTGGCCGGATTTACGCTTGCTGGATGCCGCCCCGCGCTGGGGCAGCAATCCGGCGTACCGGGGGCTGGTGGCGCTGCCGCTGGCGCACGGGGCGCAGCGAAAAGTTTCCCTTGTCCCGTTAGAGCGTGACCTTCCCATCCACACAAGTCACCGATTCGCCGCCGACCCAGACCTGGCCGCAGGCGTCGCGCTCGATGTGCAACTGCCCGGCGCGTCCCAGGCAAATGCCTTGCGAGGCCAGGTAGCGTTCGGGCGCGTAGCCTTCGGCCATCAGCCATTGGGCCAGGCTGGCGTTGAGGCTGCCGGTCACCGGGTCTTCAGGAATGCCGATACCGGCGGCAAAAGCGCGTACTTCCAAGTCGGGCGCATCGGCAATCGGCTGCGCGGCCTGCTGGCCGAAGGCGCGGGCTTCGCGGTTGGCCCGGCCAATCAGCGGCGGCGCTTCCGGGGCCAGGTAAAAAGCGGCCACGCCGACTTGCACCTGCAGATTCGACAGCGCCAGGTGATTGGGCATGAGCTGCAAGACGGTTTCGGGGCTGTCGAGCAGCAGCGCCAGCCAGCGCGGGCCGTTGTCCAGCGTCTGGGCGACCAGAACCTGGTTTGATTTCAGGCCGAGCGCGGCGGCCACCTTGGCCAGCAACACCGTGCTCGTCGCCATGCGCTTGACCGGCGGCGCGGCAAAGGCCAGCCGCTGCCCGCCCGCTGGCAGGGCGTCGCGGCGGATTTTGACCAGACCCAGCCCGCATTCCTGCACGATGAAATCCCTGCGCTTGGGCCTGCCGCCCGCCTGCAGCCAGCTGTGGCAACTGCCCAGCGTTGGGTGGCCTGCAAAAGGCAGCTCGCCGCCGGGCGTGAAAATGCGCACCCGGTAATCGGCCGACGGGTCCGTGGGCGGCAGCAGAAAGCTGGTTTCCGACAGATTTGTCCAGCGGGCAAAGCGCTGCATCGCCTCGTCGTCAAGGCCGCTGCCGTCTAGTACCACGGCCAGCGGGTTGCCAAAATACGGCGTGGCGGTGAACACGTCCACCTGTTTAAAAAGGCGCAGCTTCATGGGTTTTCTTTCTGGGCGGGCGGTTCGGGGCGCATGGCGGCAATCGCCTGGGCCAGCGCGGTAATGCCGGTGTTGATCTGCTCGATGGTGCTGGTCACAAACGACAGGCGCAGCGTGCGTGCATCGGCGTTACCGGCGTAAAACGGCTCGCCGGGCACAAAAGCCACATTGCGCGCCACGGCCTGCGGCAGCAGTTCGACGGCGCTCAGGCCTTCGGGCAGGCGTACCCACAAAAACATACCGCCAGCAGGCACGTTCCAGCTCACATCGGTCGGCATTTCGCGCTGCATGGCGGCCAGCATGGCGTCGCGCTGGGCTTTGTACAGGGCGCGTATGGTGGGAACGTGGCGGTCGAGAAAACCGTCTTTCATCACCTCGACCACCAGGCGCTGGTTGAAGCCGGGGCTGTGCAGATCAGCGGCCTGTTTGGCTTGCAGCAGCTTGGGAAAAATCGCTTCCGGCGCGACCATAAAACCCAGCCGCAGCCCCGGCGCCAGCACCTTGGAAAACGAGCCCAGATAAATACAGCCTTCGGGATTGCGCGCCGTCAGCGGCAGCGGCGGCGGTGTGTCGAACCACAGGTCGCCGTAAGGGTTGTCTTCGACCAGCGGCAGGCCCAGTTTTTTGGCCTCGGCGCTCAGGGCGGCGCGGCGCGCTTCGCTCATGCTGCGGCCAGTGGGGTTCTGGAAATTGGGTAGCACGTAGAAAAAGCGCGCATCTTTGGCCTTGGTGCGCAGATCGGCAATATCCACGCCTTCGTCGTCGCAGGCCACGCCGACCACGTCCGGCTCCATCGGCGCAAAGGCCTGCAGCGCGCCGAGGTAGGTGGGCGTTTCGACCAGCACGCGGCTACCGCTGTCGATCAGCACTTTGGCGAGCAGGTCCAAACCCTGCTGCGAGCCGGTGGTGATCAGCACCTGCGCCGGATTGACGGGCCACGGCAGCATGGCGGCGACCAGTTCGCGCAGCGCGGCCACGCCTTCGCTGGCGGCGTATTGCAGCGCGGCCTGGCCGTCTTCGCGCAAGACGGTTTCGCAGGCGGCGGCAAAGGCGCTGATCGGAAAGGCTTTGGGCGAGGGCAGGCCGCCCGCAAAGCTGATGATGCCGGGCTGCTCGGTGACCTTGAGAATCTCGCGGATGGCCGAGGAGTTCATTTTTTGTGCCCGCTGGGCTTGTGTCCATGTCATGGTTGTCTGTCCTTTTTGAAGTAAAAAATCTGTGCGCTTAACCCGCAAGTATCCACACAGCGGTCACGGCCAGCGTGGGGTTGGGGGCTGAAGCGCATGGCCGCGCTCAAGACGGGTGAAGCGCTTAATTCTTGCCAGTTCATGGAGGATCACTTTATCGCTAAAACCAGCACACTGCCAGTACAGTTGAGGGTACAAACTTTAAAACTGTACCGCTGACTTTGCCAGCACACCCCGGCACACCAGCGCTTTTGAAGGCCGCACCATGTTGATCAAAACCCCGTCCCAGTCCTTGACCGAGCAGCTTCGCGCCCGTTTGGCCGAGCGCATTCGCAGCCGCCTGCTCGCACCGGGCGCACGGCTGCCGTCGGTGCGGCTGTGCGCCCAGCAGCAGGGCGTGAGCGTGTCCACTGTGGTCGCGGCTTACGACCAGTTGCAGGCGCAGGGGCTGGTGGAGGCGCGGCGCAACCGGGGATTTTTTGTCCGCGACGTGGTCGCGCCGTGCCGGACGGCGGCGAGTGCCGCCACAGCACAGGCTTGCGCCAGCGGCCCGGTTAATCCGTCTGCGGACGCGATGGCGCTGATTCGCGGCATGTTTCACCGCGTCAGCAACAAGCCGCAGGCGGGCATGGGTGTGTTTCCGGCGGATTGGCTGGACACCAGTTTTATGCTGGCTGCCGTGCGCAAGGTCACCAGCGCCAGCGCGCAGCATGACTTTTCGCTGCACTACGGCGAGCCTAAAGGCGACGGCGGCCTGCGCCGCGCCCTGTCGCAAAAGCTGGGTGCCATCAACGTGCAGGCCGCGCCCGAGCAGATCATCACCACCATAGGCGCGACCCATGCGCTGGACATCATCATCCGCACCCTGCTGCGCGCAGGCGACTGCGTGATGGTCGAAGAACCCGGCTGGGCCGTGGAATTCGCCCGGCTCGACGCGCTGGGCATGCGGATTTTGCCGGTGCCGCGCCGCGCCGACGGGCCGGATTTGGCGGTGATGGCGCAGTATTGCGCGCTGCACAGCCCAAAATTGTTTGTCAGCGTCAGCGTGCTGCACAACCCGACCGGCTACAGCCTCACGCCCGGCAGCGCGCACCGCCTGCTGCAACTGGCCAATCAGCACAATTTTTATATCGCCGAAGACGACACCTACAGCCACCTCGCGCCCGATCACGCCACGCGGCTGTGCGCGCTGGACGCGCTGCAGCGCACGATTTATGTGAGCGGGTTTTCCAAAATTCTGGCGCCCGGCTGGCGCGTGGGCTACCTGGCCGCGCCGCCCGATCTGGTCGAGCGTCTGCTCGACACCAAACTGCTGACCACGCTGACCACGCCCGCGCTGCTGGAAAAAGCGCTGGCGGTGTGCATCGAGCAGGGCCAGCTGCGCCGCCACGCCGAGCGCATCCGCACCCGGCTCGATCAGGCGCGCGCCCGCAGCGTCAAACTGGCGCTGGCCCACGGCTGCAGCTTTGCCGCCGAACCAGCGGGGCTGTTTGGCTGGGTCGATACCGGCATCGACACCGACGCGCTGGCCCAGCGCATGCTCGACGAGGGTTATTTGATTGCGCCCGGCGCGCTGTTTCATGCGGTGCGCCAGCCCGGCACGCTGATGCGCATCAACTTTGCGACGACGCAGGAGGCGGCTTTCTGGACGGTGTTTGCGCGCTTGCGCGACGGGGCGCTGTGAACGCCCGCGTCGCTCGTCAGGTTGCCAGCGTCTCCCAGCGCTGCAAAGCTTCCATGAGGTCTTCTTCGATTTTGGTGTTGCGCGCCGTTAGTTCCGCCGCCCGCTTGGGATTGTTGGCGTAGAGCGTGCCGTCGTAAAGCTCCTGGTCAATCGCTTTTTGCTGCGCTTCGAGCTGCTGAATCAGCGCTGGCAAACCGTCGAGTTCGCGCTGCTCTTTGTAGCTGAGTTTCTTTTTGGCGCTGGGTTCGCGGGTGTCTTTGGCCGGTTCGGCGGCGACTTTGGCCGCGCTCTTGGCGCTGGCGGCGGGCGTTTTGCTGTTGCCTGCGAGCTGGGCGGCGCGTTTGGACTGGGTGATCCAGTCGGTCACGCCGCCTTCGTATTCGCGCCAGAAGCCGGGGTTTTCCGGCGTGCCTTCGTAGGCGATGGTGCTGGTGACGACGTTATCCAGAAAGCGCCGGTCGTGGCTGACCAGGAAGACGGTGCCTTCGTAGTTTTGCAACAGGTCTTCGAGCAGTTCCAGCGTGTCGATGTCCAGATCGTTGGTCGGCTCGTCGAGCACCAGCACATTGGCCGGGCGCGCAAACAGGCGCGCCAGCAGCAGCCGGTTGCGCTCGCCGCCGCTCAAACTGCGCACGGGGGAGCGGGCGCGCTCGGGGCTGAACAAAAAGTCGGTCAGGTAGCTCTTGACGTGCTTTTTCTGGCCGTTGATTTCGACCCACTCGCTGCCGGGGCTGATGAAGTCTTCCAGCGTCGCGTCCAGATCAAGCGCATCGCGCATCTGGTCGAAGTAGGCGATCTGAAGATTGGCGCCCTGACGGATCTTGCCCGGCGGCGTGGTGGCGTCAGGCTGCAGCTCGCCCAGGATGAGCTTGAGCAGCGTGCTTTTGCCCGCGCCGTTGGGGCCGAGCAGTCCGACCTTGTCACCGCGCAGCAAGGTGGCGTTGAAATGGCTGACGATGATTTTCTCGGCGCCCGGATGGCCAAAGCTTTTCGACACGTTGGTGAGTTCGGCCACGATCTTGCCGCTTTTGTCGCCGCTGGAAACGTCCAGGTTGACGCGCCCGACCGCATCGCGCCGCGCCGAACGGCCTTCACGCAGCACTTCGAGCCGGCCAATGCGCGCCACGCTGCGCGTGCGGCGCGCTTCCACGCCTTTGCGAATCCACACTTCTTCCTGCGCCAGCAGCTTGTCGGCCTTGGCAAAGATGACGGCCTCCTGCGCCATCTGCTCTTCTTTTTGAATCAGGTACTGGGCGAAGTTGCCGGGGTAGCTGCGCAGTTTGCCCCGGTCCAGCTCGACGATGACGGTGGCGACCTGGTCCAGAAACGCCCGGTCGTGGGTGATGGTGATGATGCTGCCGTTGAAGTTGACTAGCAATTCTTCGAGCCAGGCGATGGAGTCCAGATCAAGGTGGTTGGTCGGCTCGTCTAGCAGCAGCACGTCGGGCTTGGCGACCAGCGCCTGGGCCAGTGCGACGCGCTTTTTCGTGCCGCCCGAGAGCGAGCCGACGATGGCGTCTTTATCGAGGTGCAGGCGGTGCAGGGTTTCTTCGACGCGCTGCTCCCAGGTCCAGCCGTCCAGCGCCTCGATTTCGGATTGCAGCGCGTCCAGATCGGTGTGCTCGTCGGCGGCCAGATACAGCTCGACGACGTGCTTGGTACGCGCCAGCCCGGCGCTGGCGGCGATGAATACCGTGGCGTGTGGGTCCAGGCTCGGTTCTTGGGGCACGTAGGCGATGCGCAGATTTTGCTGTAGTTGCAGGGTGCCGTCATCGGGCTTTTCGAGGCCCGCGAGAATTTTCAGCAGCGAGGACTTGCCCGTGCCGTTGCGCCCGATCAGGCCGATCCGCTGGTTGGTTTCGAGGGAAAAATCTGCGTGGTCCAGCAGTGCGACGTGCCCAAAAGCGAGTTGGGCGTCAAGAAGGGTGAGAAGTGCCATATAGAGAGTGATTATCCGGCGTATGGGGCTGGCCGACGATTTTTCGGGCTGAGCTGGGGCCGGCAACCGGGCTGTCCCATCAAAAATTTTGTTTCAAAATCAAGCGCAGATTGTCATTTCCCCAGCCTGTTTTTTTGTGCAATCCCTTGACGCCGATGCCCTTGAAATGTTTTTTGCGGTGTTGAGCATATCTGTGACATCGAGCAGGTCCAGCACGACTGGGAACAGCCTTGATTTCATTGAATTTTTCGCTGCGCCAGCACCAGGCGCGAGTGCGCGACCATGTGGATGTCAGCGGTTGAGCTGGCCTCATTAGCGCTGACCTTTCCCGCCACCCCTTGCAGCGCAGCCGTGACGCAGGCAAAGGTGTTTTTCCAGGGAATCCCGGCGGAAAAGGGGTAATACTCACGCAGAAATTGAGCTTTTCCTGTCCAAACATGACAAAGTCGTGCCAGCTTTCTGCCCCGCATACCGAGCCGCACAACAGCACAAAAAGAATTTCCTCCAGTGGATACAGCTTGGTGCGCTCCACCC
>CAIYKK010000634.1 GCA_903926695.1 uncultured Burkholderiales bacterium | reverse complement strand
GCTGTGCGGCAGCCAGGAAAACCTGCAGCGCAAACAAATCGGCAACATGCTGCGCGAGTGGGACAAAAAACACCCCGGACGGCTGGAAAACATGTTCGCGGCGCTGCAAAACATCGTGCCGTCGCACCTGATGGACAGCCGCCGCCACGACTTTAAAAACATCAAAACCACCGGCGTGGCCGACGAAGACGGCGACAAGGCGTTTGACGCCGACGACTTTCCAGCCCCAACGCTGCCCGAGCTGACCAGCCCGACGGGCCGCGCCGTCATCGGCATCAACGCCCAAACGTCGGGCTGCTGAGACCGGGCGCTGCGGTTCAAAAAAAGAGCTCACGGGTGGACGGGCTGGATTGACTCATCCGAAGGAAATTTCATGAAACGCGCAGTTGCCATCATTTTTTCCATCGTTTTGATGGCTTTTTTCATGGCCGGATGTTCGTCCATGCGGCTGGTGGAAAGCGATGTGACCGCTTTTTACCGCTGGAGCGGCGCGCCACCGCCGCCCGGCGTGCTGTACCGCTTTGAGCGCCTGCCGTCGCAGCAGGCCGCCAGCGCGCAGCAAGACCAGCTTGAAAACCTGACGCGCACCGCGCTGGCCCGCGTCGGCATGACGCTGAACCCGACCGCAGCGCGCTTTGGCGTTCAGGTTCAGGTCAATACTCTTTTGATTGAGCGCGGGCCGTATGCCGATGGCGGCTTTGGCTGGGCGATGCCCGGCATTTTTCTCAGCGGCGGCAACCGGGGCGCTTCGCTGGGCTTGTCTTTTCCGATGCGCTTTTCTGAGCCTGCTTATTACCGGCGCGAACTGACGCTGCTGGTGCGCGATCTGGCCAGCAGCCAAACCATGTTTGAAACCCGCGCCGTGAGCGACAGCGTGCAAAACGACATTCTGGACACGCTGCCCGCCATGCTGGACGCGGCCCTGCGCGGTTTTCCGCAGCCGCCGGGCGGCACGCGCCGCATTAGCATTGAAATTCCGCGCCAGAATACGGCTGCGCCCTGAGCGTCGCCATTTCCACACTTCCACTTTTTCCACACCCGATGATTCAACCCACCCGCATCATTGCCATCCGTCATGGCGAAACCGCCTGGAATGTGGACAGCCGCATTCAGGGCAGCCTGGACATTGCCCTCAACGCCACGGGCCGCCAGCAGGCCGCTCGCGTAGCGGCAGCGCTGGCCGACGAGCCTGTCAGCGCCATTTACGCCAGCGATCTGGCCCGTGCCTGGGAAACCGCCCAGCACTTGGGGCGCGTCCACCGGCTTGAAGTCACGCCCGAAAAAGGCTTGCGCGAGCGCAGTTTTGGCGATTTTGAAGGCCGCACCTTTGCCGAAATCGAGGCCGTTCTGCCAGAACAGGCTCAGCGCTGGCGCAAGCGCGACCCGGACTTTGCCCCGCCCGGCGGCGAGTCGCTGCTGGATTTGAAGCACCGCGTCGAAGAGGCCGCCGCCCGGCTGGCTGCGCGCCATCCGGGCGGGCTGATTGCGCTGGTCGGCCACGGCGGCGTGATGGATGTGCTGTACCGCGCCGCCACCCGCGTTCACATTCAGGCACCGCGCACCTGGGCGCTGGGCAACGCGGCCATCAACCGGCTGCTGTGGACGCCCGAAGGCTTCACGCTGGTCGGCTGGGCCGACACCCAGCATCTGGACGGCGGCCCACGCGACGATGGCCTCGAAGCCAACCCGCCAGCGCGGAGCGCCGACAGTGCCTCCTAAGACCGAGCCGCCCAAGGCCAACGCATCCAAACCCCTGCCGCCGCGCCTGGTCAACCTGATCGGAAAATCGGTTGACGAGATCGACACGCCCGCCCTTGTGGTCGATCTTGACGCCATGAACCGCAATCTGACGCGCATGGCCGAGTTTGCCAAAAAACACGCCATCCGCTGGCGTCCGCACGCCAAGCTGCACAAAAGCGTGGCGCTGGCGCACATGCAGATGAAAGCCGGGGCCGTCGGCATCTGTGTGCAAAAAACCGCCGAGGCTGAAATCATGGTCGCTGGCGGCGTCACCAATGTGTACATCAGCAACGAGGTGATTGCGCCCGCCAAACTCGCCCGCGTGGCTGCGCTGACGCAGGCGGTCGC
>CAIYKK010000633.1 GCA_903926695.1 uncultured Burkholderiales bacterium | reverse complement strand
GGACATACCGCAATAAATACCGTCACAGATGGCGGTGTGTCATGGCATGCCGCGATTCGTGTGAAGCAACAAAAAACCCGCTGTACCTATGAAGTACGCGGGTTTTGATGCGCTGTGAAATGATGATTTGGAGCGGGTGAAGGGAATCGAACCCTCGTATGAAGCTTGGGAAGCTGCCGTTCTGCCATTGAACTACACCCGCGTGCCGCTGATTATAGGGGCAGCTTGCCAGGCTGCCGCCACGCATCACGCCGTCCACGCCACGCCCAGCGCCTGCGCCTGCTGCAGCACCAGCTCCACCGCCGCGTCTTCCAAGTCGGGCGGGTATTTGTACTTGCGCAAAATGCGCTTGACCATCAGGCGCAGCTTGGCGCGCACGTTCTCACGCGCTGACCAGTCCACGCCCAGGCTCTGGCGCAGGTTCTCGGTCAGTTCGTGGGCGATTTTTTCAGGGTTTCGTCGCGGAGTTCGCGCACGGCGGACTCGTTGGCGGCCAGCGCGTCATAAAACTTGATTTCGTCTTCGCTCAGGCCCAGCGCTTCGCCCCGGCTGGCCGCTTCCTGAAACTTTTTCGCCATCGCCACCAGCTCTTCCATGACCTGCGCGGTTTCGATGGAGCGATTTTGGTAACGCTGGATTACGCCCTGCAGCAGCTCGGAAAACCTCTTTTCCTGCACCACGTTGCTGGCAAAGCGGCTTTTGATTTCGCCTTCAAGCAGGCGCTCCAGCAATTCCACGGCCAAGTTCTTTTCCGGCAGGTTTTTGACCTGTGCCAGAAACTCTTCCGACAGCAAGCCGATGTTGGGTTTGTCCAGCCCCACCGCGTCAAAAATATCTACCACGCGCTCGGACACCACGGCTGAATTGATGATTTGCCGAATCGCCAATTCGCGCTGCTCGTCGGTCTTTTTTTGCGCGCTGAGGTCGCGCTTGGTCAGGATGACCTTCACGCCTTGCAAAAACGCCACTTCCTCGCGCACCGCTTTGGCGTCGTCCAGCGTGCAGCACAGGCTGAAAGCCCGGCTCATTTGCAGCGCCACATCGGCAAAGCGCTTTTTGCCGTCTTTCAGGCCCAGCACATGGTTGGCTGCGCCCGCCAGCGCCCGGTGTCCGCCGGTCAAAAAACCGCTGTAGTCGTGGCCGTGCAACATGGCGCGCAAGATGTCGATTTTTTCCGCCAGCACGCTGAACGCTTCGCCCGCATCGACCGTCGGGCGGCCCCGGCCTTTGGCGTGGGTGTACTCCTTCATCGCCGCCTTCAGCTCGTTGCCGATGCCGATGTAATCGACCACCAAGCCGCCCTGCTTGTCCCGAAACACCCGGTTCACACGGGCAATGGCCTGCATCAGGTTGTGGCCCTTCATCGGCTTATCGACGTAGAGCGTATGCACGCAGGGCGCGTCAAAGCCGGTCAGCCACATGTCGCGCACGATGACCAGTTTGAGCGGATCAGCCGGGTCTTTGAAGCGCTTTTCCAGCCGTTTTTTGACTTGGGCGCTGTACAGGTGCGGGCGCAGCAGCGCCTTGTCGCTGCTGGAGCCGGTCATCACGACCTTGAGCGCGCCCTGCTCCGGGTCGGCGCTGTGCCAGTCGGGGCGCAGCTGGATGATCTCGTTGTACAGATGCACGCAGATGTCGCGGCTCATGGCGACGATCATGGCTTTGCCGCTTTGGGCTGCATTGCGCGCCTCGAAATGCGCCACCAAGTCAGCGGCCACGCTGGCCACACGCGGCTCGGCGCCAACGACTTTTTCCAGCGCGGCCCAGCGGCTTTTGAGTTTGGCCTGGGCGCTTTCTTCCTCGTCCTCGGCGAGTTCATCGACTTCTTCGTCCATCAGCAGCAGGTCTTCGGCCTTGAGCCGCAGCTTGGCGAGGCGCGACTCGTAGTAGATGGCGACTGTCGCGCCGTCTTCCTTGGCCTGCTGCATGTCATAGACCGAGATGTAGTCGCCAAACACCGCCCGCGTGTCGCGGTCTTCGCCGCTGACCGGCGTGCCGGTGAAGGCGACAAACGTGGCATTGGGCAGCGCGTCGCGCAGGTGCTGGGCGTAGCCCGCCTGGTAGTGGCTGACGAGGTTCGTCGTGGGCGGGGCCGCCGTGGCCGCCACGCTCAAAACATCTACAGCTGACGACGCCAGTTCGGCGTGCGTCACGGTGTACGCGGGCGGCGCCAGCTCGGCATGCGCCACAGCCGCCACGCCGTCGCCGGTGGCCGCGACATTCACCGCCGCCGCCAGCCGCCCGGCCTGCGCCAGCGGCGCTTTGCGCGTCTTGAGCTTGGCCTCGAAACCGTATTGCGTGCGGTGCGCCTCGTCGGCAATCACGACGATATTGCTGCGCCCGGACAGCACCGGAAAACTGTCCTCGTCCTCGCCCGGCATGAATTTTTGAATCGTCGCAAACACGATGCCGCCCGAGGGGCGGTTGGCCAGCCGGGCGCGCAAATCCTGGCGCGTGCTGACCTGCACCGGCTGCTCGCGCAGCAGGTCTTGCGCCAGACTGAACACGCCAAAAAGCTGGCCGTCCAGATCATTGCGGTCGGTGATGACGACGATGGTCGGGTTTTCCATCGCACTGTCCTGCATGACGCGGGCGGCAAAACAGGTCATCGTGATGCTCTTGCCGCTGCCCTGCGTGTGCCAGACCACGCCGCCCTTGTGCGAGCCGCCGGGCCGCGAAGCCGCCACGACCTGCGTGATCGCCGAGCGCACCGCGTGGAACTGGTGATAACCAGCGATTTTCTTGACCAGCGTGCCGTCGTCCTCGAAGAGCACAAAGTAGCGCAGGTAGTCGAGCAAATACGCCGGGGCCAGCACGCCGCGCACCAGCGTCTGCAGCTCGTTGAACTGGCCCAGCGGGTCCAGCGTCACGCCGTCAATCGTGCGCCAGGCCATAAAGCGCTCCGGGTCAGCCGAGAGCGACCCCAGCAGCGCCTCGGTGCCGTCAGAAATCACCAGCACCTCGTTGTACTGGAACACGTCGGGAATCTGCGCCTTGTAAGTCTGAATCTGGTTAAACGCCTTCCACACATCGGCGTTGAGGTCAGCCGGGTTTTTCAGCTCCAGCACCACCAGCGGCAAGCCG
>CAIYKK010000632.1 GCA_903926695.1 uncultured Burkholderiales bacterium | reverse complement strand
CGCCGCCCAAGCTGCCGAAAACGCTCATCGTCATCACCAGCGGGATGACGATCTGCATCGTCGTCACGCCGAAGTTGCCCAGACCGGCGTTCAGGCCGAGCGCCGTGCCCTGCAGGCGCTTGGGGAAAAAGCCGCTGATGTTCGACATGGAGCTGGCAAAGTTGCCGCCGCCCACGCCCGACCACAGCGCCATCAATTGAAACGTCCACAGCGGCCACTCGGGATGCTGCAGCACGATGCCGGTGCCAATCGCCGGGGCCAGCAGCATGGAAGTCGTCAAAAAGATGGTGTTGCGCCCACCGGCAAGCCGGATCAGAAACGACGCCGGAATCCGCATCGTCGCGCCCGCCAAACCGGCAATCGCGGTCAGGGTGAACAGCTCGGCCTGAGTGAAAGGGAAACCCAGGTTCAGCATCTGCACGGTGATGATGCCCCACATGCCCCAGATGGCAAAGCCGCACAGCAGGCTGGGCACGGAAATCCACAGGTTGCGGTAGGCGATGCGCTTGCCGGTGGTTTCCCAGAATTTTTCGTCCTCGGGGCGCCAGTCGGTGATGTCGGCGCCGGAATCGGGTCCGGGCGGCACGCCCGCAAGACCTGCGCTAGAAGCAGTTTTCATGTTCATGGTTTATTCCCGGTAGAAAGAGGTGTCAAGCCAGGGCGCTGGCGGTGTGGCTGCCCATGACCTGGGCGCGGCGCACTTCGGTCCAGTACATCCAGATGAGCGAGACCCAGACCACGCCGTACATCAGCATGAAAGCGCTGGAGCGGATGCCGGTCAAATCCATCAGCGCGCCGAACAGAATCGGCAAGACAAAACCGCCCAGGCCGCCCGCGAGACCGACGATGCCGCTGATCGCGCCGATGTTGTGCGAGTAGTCGTCGCTGATGTATTTAAAAACGCTGGCCTTGCCGAAGGCGAAGGCCACGCCCAACACGCCCATCAGCGCGGTGAAGGCGTAGATGTTCAGGCCGATGTGAAAGGTGGCCGGGCCGTTCACCGTCAGCACAGTGAAATCAGTTTGCGGATAGGACAGCAGGAACAGGCAAATCCAGCTCACCCACATCACCCACCAGGTCACGCTGTGCGCGCCGTATTTGTCCGACAGGATGCCGCCGATGGCGCGCAGCACGCCGCCGGGCAGCGAAAAGCAGGCGGCGAGCAGCGCGGCGGTGCGGATGTCCAGGCCGTATTCGCCGACGTAGTACTGCACCATCCACAGCGACAGCGCCACATAGCCGCCAAAAACGATGCTGTAGAACTGGCAGTATTTAAGAACCTTGGGGTCTTTCAGCGCCTTGAGCTGGTCCACGAAAGTGACCTTGCTCGGCACCAAGTGGGCCGGGTCGCTGTAGCTGAACATCCAGAACAGCGCCAGCGTGCCGAGCATGATGACGGCGTACACCTGCGGCACCATCGTCCAGCCAAAGGCCACCAGCAGCACCGGCGCGACAAACTTGTTCACCGCCGCGCCCGAGTTGCCCGCGCCGTAAACGCCCATCGCCGTGCCCTGGCGGCTGCGCGGAAACCAGCGCGCCACATAAGGCGTGCCGACGGAAAACGAGCCGCCCGCCAGCCCGACAAACATGCCGATGACCAGAAAATGCCAGTAAACGGTGGCGTAGCTCATCAGCCAGATGGCGGGCACGGTGATCGCCATCAAGGTGGCCATGACGATGCGCCCACCGAACTTGTCCGTCCAGATGCCCAGCGGCACGCGGATCAGCGAGCCGGTCAGCACCGGCATGGCCGTGAGCAGGCCGAACTCGGTAGCGTTGAGGCCGAGCATTTTCTTGATCGGGATGCCGATGACGCCGAACATCATCCAGACCCTGAAGCAGACGGGAAAGGCCAGCGTGCTGACGATCAGCACGGACCAGGCGCGCCGTGAATTACTCAAGTCAGAGGCCATGTTTTTTTTCTCCAGGAAACATGGCTTGACTGTCGGGG
>CAIYKK010000631.1 GCA_903926695.1 uncultured Burkholderiales bacterium | reverse complement strand
TGGCCGCATCGCCGCTGATGCCGAGCCGGAACACCGGGTTGTGCGTGGCGTCAAAAAAAGTGTGCAGGCCGGGCAGCGCGCCCGCTTCGACAAAGCAGGCCAGCAGGTAATCGCGGTCGCTGTGCATCGGGCTGGCGCGAAAATAAATTTCGTGCCGGTCGCGGGCCAGCGCGAGGCGGGCGCTGCCCGGCGTGCCGCTGAGCCAGGGGCGCTCGACCAGCGTGTTGTCTTCAATAAAACGCAGGAAAACGCAGCTCAAGAGCCAATGCACACCGGCCTGGGTGATGATCTGGTCGCTCCAGCTTTCCAGCGTTTCTGCCGTGCGGTTGGCATCGCGGGCGGTTTGCCATTCGGCTTGCAGGCTGGCCTTGAGTTCGGGCAGAGCTTGGATGCGCTCGCGCAGGTCGGTTTCGAGCAGCGTGAGGCGGCGCTTGAGGTCAGCCAGAAGCTGGGGGGCGTTGATCATTTTTCGGGATTCCCTGAGTTTTTTAAAGTGTGGCGCGGTGCTGGTTTTCGACCCAGGCGGGCGGCAGGCTGAACGCCTGGGCGCTGTTGACCAGCGGCACGGGCACGCCGTCGACGACGGGCAAGCCTTGCTGGTGCGAAGGCAGCAGCAGCCACAGGGCCGGGGTGTGGCCGGGGCGGCCAACGCGGGTTTCCATCTCGGTGACCAGCGTCATCAGGCCGTAGCGCGCCAATAAACCGGCGTGGATCAGCAGCAGCGGCGCGGCGCTGTCGAGCAGCAGCGGTTTCAGGCTGGAAAGCGTGCGCTGCACCAGTCGCTGCAGGTTGACCCAGTCGCGGCTGCCGGGTTCGGCGGCGTCGGCGCGCAGCACGGTGGCCCAGTCCACGCGGGCGGCGTCGGCCTGCACGCGCAGCGCCTGCAGCAGCAGGGCGTCAAAGCTGACGCGCTGCAGGCCAAAACGGCGGATCAATTCGGCTTCGGCGTGGTGGGACTGGCGCGGCGGCACGGTCAAGACACGCAGGCCGCCGGACTGAAGGGCGCGCTGCAAGCGGGTTTCGGTGGCTTGCGCGTCGTTTTGGTCGGCGTCGCTGGCTGGATTGCCGGGCTTGCCGCTGCTGCCGGGAAAAGTCGATTGCCGCGAAAACACGCTGGTCGTGCCCGCCGTGAGCTGGCCGCCCAGCGCGGGGCACAGGTAAGCGCCTGCGCCGTCGGCGGCGGCGGGGTTCCATTGCAGCGGGGCACCGGCTTCTTCGAGCAGGCGGTCCAGCGCCGGGCGCGCTGGCAGCGCTCTGGCTTCGGGGTAGCGCCCGCGCACGCGCTCTTGCAGCGCTTGCGGGCGCAAGGCGGGCACGCCCACCAGCGCGCCCAGCGACTGGCGCAGCGCCTGCAGGGCGGGCATGGCGCGGGGGTAGATTTCCTGACGGCTGGACAGGGCCGCCGTGCGCGAAGCCGAGGTGGCCAGACGCAGCAGCCGGGTGCCGGACAGGGGCGCGTCGCCGCTTTCCGGTGCCGGGGCGCTGGCGCTGGGAAGGCCCAGCGGTTTGACGGCTTCCAGCGCTTCGAGTGCGCGCGAAGGCGGCAGCAGCGGATCGGCCAGCGCGCAGGCATCGGCCACGCTGGCGAGCTGGCGGGCGTAATCGGCCCAGGCCGAACTGCTGGCAATCAAGGGCCAAGGCTGGTGCTCAAAACACTGGAAGCGGGGGTTTTCAAGGTGGGCTTCGGCTTCCAGCGCGGCGCGCAACACGGCGCTGGAGAGTTGCAATCGGTCTGCGCCATCTTGCACGGCGCAGCCGCGCAGGCTGAGCAGGGCCAGCGCGGCTTCGTGGGCGGTCAGCACCTGGCCCTGGCTTTGCACCAGTTTGTCGAGCTGCAGCCGCACTTCGGTGAAAGCGGGATTTTTCAGCCAGCGCTCGCGGGATTTGATAAGGGCGGCAGCCAGCAGGCCGCGCTCGACGCCGACGGCCTGGGCCGATTCGCCCAGCGTGGGCCAGAACGCGGGCGCGTTGGCGGCGTTGGCGGCGTTGGGCGGCGGGGCTGCATCGTCGGGGCCGGGGTCGATGCCGAGGTAATGCGCCAGCGCGGCTTCTTCGGGCCTGTCGTCGGCAGCGGGGCGGCGGGGCATGAGCAGCGCGGCCAGTTCGTTGACGCTGACAGCGCCGCCGCTGGCTGGCTCGTCATCGTCAGCGTCGTGCAGCGTGGAGCGGCCTTGCGTCAGGTCGGGCCGCAGCCGGGCCAGCTCTTTGGCGGTGAGCCTGATTTCTTTGCGAATCCGGTCGCCCACGCCGCGCAGGTAGCGAAAGCGGATGCGGTCCACGGCCAGAAGTTCGCGGGCGTTGTGAACGCCCATGCGCTCCAGCACGTCCTGCGCTTCGAGCGTGTAGCCCAGCTCGGCCATCGTGGTGCCGGGCAGAACCGTCGGGGCGATGGCGGCAAAACCTTCGGGCTGGGGCGGATGCACGGTTTGCCGGGCCGCGAAGATGGCCCGCCAGGCGCGCAGCATGTCTTCGGCGTTGTCAAAACGCTCTTTGAAATCGCGGCGCAGGGCTTTGCCAAAAAACGCACTGAAGCCTTCGCGGGTCACGGGGTCAAACACGTCGCTGGCCAGCGTGGCCTGCACGTCGAGCATGGCCGGGGAGGTCTGGCCGTCGCCCCAGACCGGCAGTTTGCCAACTGCCATTTCGTACAGCGTGACGGCCAGCGCAAAACGCTCGGCGTACAAATCCCAGCGCGGCGGCTTGCGCAGGCTTAAAAACGGGTCGAGGTAGGGATGGGTTCCGGCGCTGATGTTGTCCGCCGGGGTGCGGCACAGCGAAAAGTCGAACAGCACCAGCTGCAGCTTGCCGGAACTGGCGGGTGCGATGCCGATGTTTTCCGGTTTCAGATCGCGGTGGGCCACGCCGTGGTCTTCGAGGTGGTTGACGACTTCGATCAGTTCTTCGCCAAAGCGCTGGAGCAGGTCCAGCGACAGGCGGCCGTCTTCCTTGATTTTTTGCGCCAGCGTTTTCGGGCCAGCGCTGCGCATGAGCAGGGCGGTGCGCCCTGCCACCGTGAGCGTGCGGCGGTATTCGACGATGTTTTGATGGCGCAGACTGGCCAGCACCTCGCCTTCGGCCACGAGGCGCTCGTTGTGGGCGATGTCGCAGGCGACTTTCAGGATCAGGTCTTCCAACGCGCCGTCTTCGCGCACCAGCAGCACAACGCTGGACGAACCGCGCCCCATGCGCTTGACGACTGTAAAACCGCCTTCGAGCCGGTCGCCCTGGCTGGCAATGCTCGCGTCCACGGTGGTTTCGGGGTCGGGGGCGGTGAGTTCGTCTTCGACGTTGACCAGATCGTCCAGAAAGCTCTGCACTTCGGGATAACGCGCCATCACGTCGGGACAGGTGGCGTACTGGATCAGCGCTTGCAACTGCTGGCCGCAGCCGTCCAGCACGTCGGACAGGCGCAAGCCTTGTTCGAGGCGCAGCTTTTCAGCCAGTTCCAGAACGGAAGCGGCGGGCGGCTGGCCGCTGAACACGTGATAAGCGATGGCACCGAGTGAAAACACGTCCAGACTGGGGCCGTGGGTGGTGTCGGCGCGTGTGGTTTCGGGTGCCAGATAGACCAGACCGGGGTCTTCGACGTAATCCTCGACATGGCGCGTGCCGGTGGTGCGGTGCAGGGTGTCGGGATGGCTGACGCCGCGCGAGGCGGTTTGCCAGTTCATCAGCCGGGGCGTCAGCGCGCCGCCGTCGGCGGTGTAAATGAGGATGCTTTGCGGCCCGAGGGCGCGGTGGTACAGACGCCGGGCGTGGGCAAATTTCAGGGTTTCGGCAATGTCGCGCACCAGCTGCAGGCGCTGGGTGACGGTGAGTTGCGCGCCGCCGTCGCGCAGCAGGTGATCGAGCCGCTGGGCCTTGGGGTCGTGGTCAAACACCAACGCCGGGCCCATGTCGGTTTCTTTGTAGTCGTTGACCTTGAGAATGCCGGGGTGGCTGATGCCTTCCAGCACTTCAAACTCGCGCCGCGCCTGGCGGACCCGCGTGGCGCGCGCCTCCGGGCTGCTGGCGCGGGCCACGGTGTAGATGCGGACGCGGCGCTGGATGTTTTCCATGCTGACGTGCTGGCTTTGCCAGTCCTGAAACCCTTCGCCCTCGGCCATCAGCTTGATGAGTTGGTAGTCGCCGACCTGCCGGTGTTTATTGGACGGGCGGATGCCCGCTTCGGCCAGACCGCGCGCGATGGCTTGGGCGACGGCACGGGCCTGCTGGCCGTTGACAGTCTGGGCCGGATGGTGGTGAATGCCGTTGACCAGGGCGTCGATGATGCCGGGGTCGTTCAGCGCGCCGGGCTGGCCGCGCTGAAAGGTGGCCGTGCTGGCAATGCCCTGCAGCCTGCTTTTAAGCGTGGTGGACGAGAGAAAAATGACCGGCTGGATAAAAGGCAGGCGGATTTTGGCCTTGATGATGGCCGACTGGCGGCGCAGCAGGCTGGCCAGACGTTTGGATTTGCGCTCGGCCAGCAGCAAAGGGTTGTCGCCGCTGTACTCGCGGCCATCGGCGCGCCATGTCCAGGTGTGGGCGTCGCCCTCGACGGTGCCGGGGCGGCTTTTGATCTCGACGAGGAACAGCCCGGCGGGCGAGAGCACCAGCGCATCGACTTCGCTGATTTTTCCTTCGTCGTCAATGAACTCGAAGTTGGTCCAGACATTCCACGGTTCGCGGTCGGGCAGGTGGGCGCGCAGCCATTCGAGCGCTTCGCGCTCCCAGGGAAAGGTGGATTCGGCGAAGACACGCCAGCGGTTGCTGCCCATGCTCATGGCTTGGTCTCAGGTTGGGGAGGGACGATTTCAAACAGCTCGCCCACCTGGCACCGGAAAAGCGCACACAGGCGCTCAATGGCGGGAAGGTCAACCCGCGTCGCCGTCTCGTTGTAAAGGGCGGTGACGGTGCTGCGGTTGAGGCCGGTGCGCTGAGCGACATCGGAAATGCGGAGTTTGTCGCGCCCCATGAGGGTGGACAGATGGCAGCGGATCATTTTTTGGTTGTTTTTAACAAAGGGTGTTGCGCAGGATAACAAAAAATCAATCTAAGTGCAACTGCTAGTATGTTTTGTATCCGGTTGTTATAGTATTGATGATCTGGAAGAAACGCTGGCTGTGTGCAGCGGGTATTGCATCAACAGTCAGATATTAAAAAGGGAGGAAATGATTTGGTAAGCCCACGCAGCCTTGTCCATGCACTCTATTTGCACTGGGATACTCTGGAAAGCTTGGTGGTGCTGGGGCGTGACTTTCCTTCTTTTGATCAAGCCCAGCTCATCGAAGTCATCGCACGCCGTGCGCCCGGCAAAAGCCTTGAGGAATGCGAAGCCGTGATGCGGCAGATGGTTTCAAGCGATCTGCTTCAGGTGATGGCGCGCGGGGTGTCCTTGCAGATCAACCCATTGGTTCTGGAGTTCGTGCGCGGACTCACACGCGAGCATGAACTCGGCCTCTCGGCTGTGCTCAAGGCGCGCGTGGATGGGATCAAACACGCAACCAGTCGGCTGATTGAAGGCTTGCAGGCCGGAAATTCGGACCAACTCAAACAGGCGGCAGCCCAGCTGGCAGAACTGTTTCGCCAGATCAGCCAGCAGCTGGAGCAGGACCGGCACGCGATTTTGGAACTCGCCGAACGCGCCAAGTCCAAAGATGCCAATTTACCCATCGGCCGACGCTACAGCGAAGTGCTGGCCGCTTTTGACAACTACGTTGCACCAATGGCCGAAATGATGGACAGCGGCCCCTCGGGCACTTTTTACCGCCACCTGGAAGATGCCGAACGTGCCCTGGACCATGCCGTGGAGACACTGGCCCTTCAGGGGGCGCTGTACACCCAGCGCTTGTCCATGCGCCAAGTAGCTTTTCAGGCCAAGGAACTTCGCCGACTGGGCCGCGAGGTCTTGAAGCACTGCAGCGACACGCTTTTGCCATTGCGTGAAGAAATCCGCCAACACAACACGCTCTCGACGGCTATCAGCCAGCTGTTGGGTCGTGTGCGCAAACGTGGCCTTAATTCGACACTGGGTGCCGCTGAACTTCCCTTGTGGAAACGCGATATGCCGCGCCGCGTGACAGTGGGAGGCGAAGTACTGGCCATCATGGGGGAAGCGCTCAGTTTTGAGCCTGCCATAGTGGCTTTTCCCGAAGACAGGGAAGACCCGGATGCCGTGCCAATGGAGCTGGTAGATGAATCCGCCGTTTTACGGCTGCTGCGCCAGGATGCCCCCGTCAATGACCTTCTGCATTGGCTGCATGAACACTTCCCAGAGCTGGCCGACAGCACGGTTTTGCGGCTCTACCACATGCTGATCGAGCGGGACGAGTGGGAAGTCACTGCAGCCGATACCCCTCAAATTCAGAACCTGAGCACCGTGCGCGTCACCCATCACCCCCATGCGCTCAAGTTCGCAGCCACTTCTGTTGAAAACAGGCCTATGAAATGACCACCCCTTTGTATTTGCACAAGCTGCCGCTTTTGAGTGAGATTTTTGGCTGCTTGAACAGTGGCAAACACCTGAACCGCATGGCTGACCATCGGCTCTGGGCTGAGCTTGACCGCGAAAGAGACGGCTACGAGCGGCTTTTTAAAAGCCTTGGCTACACCTTACGTATCGATGAGCGGGGTTTTGCGTGGTTTCACTTTGACGAGGCCAGTGTCAACGTTTCCAAAACCACGCGCCAGTTGGCGCTGCTGTTCATGCTGATCTTCGAGTTCAAGGCTGATCTCGGGCTTCATCTGGGACGGTTCACAGAGTGGTTGATTGACGGCGCATTGCTCAGT
>CAIYKK010000630.1 GCA_903926695.1 uncultured Burkholderiales bacterium | reverse complement strand
TGAAAAAATTCACCCACGACACATAACGCTCCCACAGGCTGGGCGCGGCGGGCGGCGCGTCTTTGGCCACGGGCGCATTCACCGCCTTGGGATCGACGTATTTGAGCCGCGCTTCCTGCGCCATTTTGTCGCTCAGAAAGCCGTCCTGCTGCATTTTTTGCAGCAATTCGAGCCGGATATCGGCGGTGGTTTTGTCCTGCGGCGCGGTTTGCGCAATGGCGGCAGCGCCAAAAAAAAGCAGCGCCAGCATCAGCGCCGCGCTGCGGGCCAGGGATTTGAGGAGTGTGAGCATGTGTTTCTTTAGGTTCGACTAATCTGACCGGACTGACTAGTTTGGAGAATGGTATGCACACATGGCAATTGCAGGAAGCGAAAAGCCGCTTCAGTGAACTCGTGGATCTCACGCTGAGTGAGGGGCCGCAACTGGTCACGCGGCGCGGGCAGGACGCGGTGGTCATCCTGTCCGCCAAGGACTACCGCCGCATGAGTGGCGGTGCGCCGCCGCAACAGCCTCTGCACAGCATTAAATTTTTACCATTCCAGGTAGAGCTTACCTTTTGCGACGGATCCTCTGAAGTTGGTTTCATAGGTGCCTTCAAAACGATTTTTTTCGGGAATTTGAGTCATCGTTACTGTGAGGGGTTCACAAAATTGAGGGCCAGGCGGCGCGATGAATGTCCAAGCCCCTTCTTTAAATTCAGCGGTTGTTTCTCCCCGCCGTGTACATCCATCCCAGAAAACGACCTTGAGTTTGGCCTTTGTTGGCGATTCCATTTCAATTAACTTGACTTCTGCCATTTTCTCGCTTCGACCCCACTTGCCTTCCATTTTTTGTGGAAGTGGTGCTGGTTCATCAGCGGCAAAAGCGGGGACTGCAAAGGCAAACAGCGCTGCACATGCAATTTTTCTTAAAATCATCATTCACTCCTTAATTGACTGCGTTTTTGGAGTCTAACCGTAAATTAGACAACTGAATGTTATCTGAATTTACTGTTTAAAACAACGATTTTTAGATTGGAAAATCTAAAAATCAGCGGATGAAATCGCTCCTGATGGAGTGTTGTTTTAGCGGCTCTTTTTAATCGCCAGCGCCGCTTCGCCCACCAGCGCCGGGCCTTTGTAAATCAGGCCGGTGTAAATCTGCACTACATCGGCCCCGGCCTTGATTTTCGAGACGGCGTCCGCGCCGCTCATCACGCCGCCCACGCCGATGATCGGGAAGCCCACGCCCAGCGCGGCGCGCAGCTGGCGAATCACGCGGTTGCTGGCTTCCAGCACGGGCGCGCCGCTCAGGCCGCCGGTTTCTTCGGCGTGGCGCAGGCCTTTGACGGCTTCGCGGCTCAGCGTCGTGTTGGTGGCGACCACGCCGTCCATCGCGTGGCGTTTTAATGTGGCGGCAATTACTTCGATTTGCGCGTCGTCCAGATCGGGCGCGATTTTCACAAAAATCGGCACGCGTTTGCCGTGCTGCGTCGCCAGTATTTCGAGGCGTTCGGCAATGCGCCCGAGCAGCGCGTCCAGCGCTTCATCGCTTTGCAGGGCGCGCAGGTTTTTGGTGTTCGGGCTGGAAATGTTGACGGTGACGTAATCAGCGTGCGGATAGACGCCGTCGAGGCAGATTAAATAATCGTCCACGGCATTTTCAATCGGCGTGGCGGCGTTTTTTCCGATATTCAGGCCGAGCAGCAGCGGATTATTTTTCTGGCGGATGGCGGATTTTTTGACGTTGGCCAGAAACGCATCAAGCCCGTCGTTGTTAAAACCCAGCCGGTTAATCAGCGCGTTGGCTTCGGGCAGGCGGAACATGCGCGGCTTGGGGTTGCCGGGCTGGGCTTTGGGCGTGACGGTGCCGACTTCAACAAAACCAAAACCCATAGCGGCCAGGCCGTCAATACAGCGGGCGTTTTTGTCGAGGCCAGCGGCCAGGCCGACGCGGTTCGGAAACTTCAGCCCGGCCAGCTCAATCGGGTCGCTGACCTTGGCGCTGCAATAAGCCGCCGTCAGCGGCGTGCCTTGCGTGCGCGCCAGCGAGGCCATCGTCAAATCGTGGGCCGCTTCGGGATCGAGGCTGAATAAAAAGGGACGGGCCAGGGCGTAGGGAAACAGGGACATTGGATAATTCGGCTGGATTGACGCAAGTTTGCGCTGGATTTTGCGGGCGGCAGCGCCCGGCAAGACGTGAGCCGGATTGTCGCAAAAACCGGGCCAGTCGCAGCGCAACTTGCGCGCCTTCACCCCTCAACCTTTCGAGAAAACTCCCATGACCCAAGACGAACTCAAAACCCTGGTCGGCCAGGCCGCGCTGGCTTATGTCGAAGACGGCAGCATTGTCGGCGTCGGCACCGGCTCGACGGTGAACAAATTTATCGACGCGCTAGGCACCATCAAGCACCGCATTGCGGGCGCGGTGTCCAGCTCCGTCGCTTCGACCGACCGGCTGCAGGCGCTGGGCATCCAGGTGTTTGACGCGACCGAGGTGGATGAGCTGGGCGTCTATATCGACGGTGCTGACGAGATCGACCACGCCGGAAACATGGTCAAGGGCGGCGGCGCGGCGCTGACGCGGGAAAAAATCGTCGCGGCCCAGTCGCGCCGCTTTGTCTGCATCGCGGATGAATCTAAATTGGTCAAGGCGCTGGGTGCTTTTCCGCTGCCGGTGGAAGTGATTCCGATGGCGGCCAAGCGCATTGCTCGCCAGTTTGAAGCGCTGGGCGGCACGGTCACACTGCGCCAAAAGGACGGCGCGCCGCTGGTGACGGACAACGGCCAGCATATTCTGGACGTGACGGGGTTAAAAATTGAAGACCCGCTGGCGTTTGAAACGCAGGTCAGCCAGTGGCCGGGCGTGGTGACGGTGGGGGTGTTTGCTTTCCAGAAGGCCCAGGTTTGCCTGCTGGGCACCGAAACGGGCGTGAAGACGCTGGTGTTTTAAGCCAGCGCCGGGATCAGTTTTAGAACTTGATGCCTGCCGGATTTTGGCCCGTCACGGGCGGCGTGACCGTGGTGGGCGCCGGGACGGGTTTGAGCCGCCTCGGGACCGCATCCGACGCGGCGGCGGCTGGCGTTGGCGCTGCCGCTGCCGCTGCCGCACTCGCCGATTCGGCCAGCGGCATGGGCATCGGCTGGCGGTAACTCGGTGGCAGGGTGGACGTGGCCGGGTAGCCAGCGGCGTTGAGGTACTGCACCCATTCCGTCTCGGAAAAACCCTTGATGTGCTGGCTGCCAATTGTCAGGAAAGGCAGCGTGGTTTCGCCGCCCAGGCGCTCAAGTGCCTCGCTGTCTTGCGCGGTGGTCACGGTTTTTTCGTGGAAGGGAATGCCCCGGCGGCTCAGCATTGCGCGGCCTTGGCCGCAAGGCTGGCAATTCTCGCTGGTGTACAGAATGACCGGGTATTTCTGGGCCACCTGCCGCAGCTTCAGGGGCAGGCTGGCCAGGCGTGCGTTGGTCGAGGCGGTTAAGGTGATTTCTTTGACCTTGGCATTGCTGCCGCTTGGGGGCGGCTGGTCGGAAAAAGTGACCTTGCCGTCCGGCCCGGTGATGCGGTAAACCTGCTGAGCCTGAATCAGGGGTGATGCGAGGCCGGCGCTCAAGGCGATCAGCGCGAGCAGGGTTTTGGGCGCCAAAAAATCAACTTGAAATGAGTTCATGGAGGTGGCCTATTTGTGGCGTCGGTGGTGGTGTTAATCGTGTGGTTGGGGATTTGCAGGGCTCAAGCCATGCCCTGATGGCGCAGCAGCGCATCAAGCGAAGGCTCGCGGCCCCGAAACGCTTTGAACGACTCCATCGCCGGGCGGCTGCCGCCCGCTTCGAGAATGGCCTGGCGGTATTTGCGCCCGGTGTCCGCGTTTGAGGCGGGCGCATCGCCCGCAGCGGCGGCGGTTTCTTCAAAAGCGGCGTAGGCGTCGGCGGACAGCACTTCGGCCCATTTGTAGCTGTAATAGCCCGCCGCGTAACCGCCGGAAAAAATATGGCTGAACGTGTGCGGCGTGCGGCTGTAGGCCGGGGCGGCGATCACGGCCACTTCGCGGCGCACTTCGTTCAGCAAACCCATCAAATCTTCGTCGGGGTTGTGCGAGGTGTGCAGCAGCATGTCGAACAGCGAAAACTCCACCTGGCGCAGCGTCTGCAGGCCGCTCTGGAAGTTTTTGGCCGCCGTCATCTTGTCGAACAGTTCGCGTGGCAGCGGCTCGCCGGTGTCAACGTGGGCGGTCATGTGCCTGAGCACATCCCACTCCCAGCAGAAGTTTTCCATGAACTGGCTGGGCAATTCCACTGCATCCCACTCGACGCCGCTGATGCCGGACACGTCGTGCTCGTTGACCTGCGTCAGCAGGTGGTGCAGGCCGTGGCCGAACTCGTGAAACAGCGTGGTCACGTCATCGTGCGTGAGCAGGGCGGGTTTATCGCCCGCCCCTTCGGCAAAGTTGCACACCAAATGCGCCACGGGCGTTTGCAGCAGACCGGTGTCGGGGCGCAGCCAGCGGGCGCGCACGTCGTCCATCCAGGCGCCGCCGCGCTTGCCGGTGCGGGCGGGCTGGTCGAGGTAAAACTGGCCTAGCAGCGCGCCATCCCGCTCGATGCGGTAAAAGGCCACGCCGGGTTTCCACACCGGGGCCGAGTCTTCGCGGATGGCCACTTCAAACAGCGACTCCACAATCTTGAACAGGCCAGCGAGCACCTTGGGCGCGGTGAAATATTGTTTGACTTCCTGCTCGCTGAAGGCGTAACGCGCTTCTTTGAGTTTTTCGCCGATATAGGCGTAGTCCCAAGGTTGCGGGTCGGATTGGCCCAGCGATTCGGCGGCGAAGGTCCGCAGGTCGGCCACGTCTTTTTCGGCATAAGGCCGGGCGCGGCGTGCCAGGTCGCGCAGAAAGGTCACGACTTCTTCGGGCGATTCGGCCATTTTGGGCACGACGGAGACTTCGCCGAAGTTTTGGTAACCCAGTAATTTCGATTCTTCCAGCCGCAGGGACAGGATTTCGCGCATCACGGCGCTGTTGTCGAACTTGGAAAATTCCACCGGCGCCTGGTCGCTGGCGCGGGTGGTGTAGGCGCGGTAGAGCTTTTCGCGCAGGGCGCTGCTGTGGGCGAACTGCATCACGGGCAGGTAGCTGGGCATTTTCAGGCTGAAGCGGTAGCCGGATTTGCCTTCGGCTTCGGCCTGGGCTTTGGCGGTTTGCAGCACGTCTTGCGGGATTCCGGCGATTTCTTCTTCGCTGGCGTAGTAGGCAAAGGCGTCGGTGGCGTCGAGGGCGTTTTCGCTGAATTTCTGGCTCAGCTCGGCTTGGCGCTCCTGGATTTGGGCAAAGCGCTCTTTGGCCGGGCCGCTGAGTTCTGCGCCTGACAGCACAAAATTGCGGATGGCATTTTTGTGCGCCTGCAGCTGCTCGGTATTCAGTGTGGCGCTGTCGATGGCTTTGTATTTGGCGTAGAGGCGCTCGTCGGCACCGAGGCGCGTGGAGAATTCGGTGACGCGGGGCAGGGCAGCGTTGTAGGCGGCGCGCAGCTCGGGCGTGTCCGCCACGCTGTTGAGGTGGCTGACGGCGCCCCAGGCGCGGCCCAGTCGTTCGGTGGCCACGTCCAGCACCTTGGCAATGTCCGTCCAGGTGGCGGGAAATTCGGGCGCCGTGACCTGCTCTAGCGCGGCCTCGGCCTTGGCCAGCAGTTCATCCAGCGCCGGGCTGACATGCTCGGGCGTGATGCGGTCAAACAGTGGGAGGTCGGAAAAGTCAAGGAGTGGATTGGTCATGGCGGCTAGCTGTGGGCAAAGGAGGTAAATCTAAAGACCGGGCTGACAGTGTACGGGCCAAAAAACGAAAAACCGGCCTCAAAAGGCCGGTTTTTCGTCAATGCGTCAATGCGTCAAGGCATATCAGCTGGGGGCTTTCAGTCCTGTGAACGCTTTTTGATGCTGCGCTGTTTGGGCGGTTTGGCGCGCTTGACGCTGCCGCCGGGCGTGAGGCGCTGGTTGCCCAGCACGCGCAGCATTTTGACTTCGGGGCGCTGGCCGTAGCGCGAGCTGTTTTTCAGCACCTTGATGTCGCGTGGGCCGGCCATGCGGTCTTCGCTGACTTTCTTTTCCTTTTCGGGAATCGGGCGCCACAGCACCAGCAGCTTGCCGATGTGCTGGATGGGCGCGGCGTCGAGCTCGTTCGCCAGGGTCTGGAAAATCGCTTCGCGCCCGATGCGGTCATCGGACTGAACGCGCACTTTGATCAGGCCGTGGGCGTTGAGCGCGGCGTCGATTTCTTTCTTGACGGCGACGGTCAGGCCGTCGGAGCCGATCATCACGACCGGGTTGAGGTGGTGCGCTTCGGCGCGTTGATCTTTGCGCTGGGCAGGGGTAAGTTGTATTTGAGCCATGCCCAATTATCCATCTTGTGCGGAAAGCCCCGCTCTTTCAGGGCGGTGATGCAGAGCGCGGACGCCGCAGGTGTCCTGTACTGCCGTCGATCAGCGAAACTGTTTCATAAAATACCACCATGCAGCGCCTCCAAGCCTTTAAATACGAACTCATGCCGAACGGCGGACAGCAGCGCGGCATGCGCCGCTTCGCCGGGGTCTGCCGCTTCGTGTTCAACAAGGCGCTGGCATTGCAGCCAGCCACGCGGCGGGCACAAAGTTTATGAACTACGTGACGCTGGCCAATCAGCTCCCCGACTGGAAGCAGGAATTTCAGTGGCTCAAGGAAGCGCCATCGCAGGCACTGCAGCAGGTTTTGAAAGACTTGGAGCGCGCCTACAAAAACTTCTTTGAAAAACGCGCTGCCTTTCCGAAGTTCAAGAAAAAAGGTCAGTGTGAGAGTTTTCGCTTCCCGCAAGGCTTCAAGATTGACCAGCCCAACAGTCGAATTCTTCTGCCCAAGCTGGGCTGGATTCGTTACCGTGGAGTCCGCAAGAGGACAATAGGGCTCTATGAAAGTAAATGCCAAGCCAGATCACAAACTGCTTCCCAAGCAGCCCCCCAAAGTTGTCGCCAAGGGCGATGCCAAAGGTAAAAAAGTTAACAAAGCGTGGTTGCACGACCACATCAACGATCCCTACGTCAAGCTTGCGCGCCGCGAGGGCTACCGCGCCCGCGCCGCTTACAAGCTCAAGGAAATCGACGAAACCATGGGTCTCATCAAGCCCGGCGACTGGGTGGTCGATCTGGGCAGCACGCCCGGCGCGTGGAGCCAGTACGTGCGGCGCAAGCTCTCGCCGACCGGCGCGGCGGCTGGTGCGCTCAACGGCCACATCATCGGGCTGGATATGCTGCCGATGGAGCCAATCGAGGGCGTGACCTTCATTCAGGGCGACTTCCGCGAGGCCGAGGTGCTGGAAAAACTGGAGCAGGCGCTGGCGTCTGACAAAGGCCCGGTCAAGGTTGATCTGGTGATTTCGGACATGGCGCCCAACCTCTCGGGCATCGAGTCGGCGGACGCGGCGCGCATTGCGCATCTGGTGGAACTGGCCGTGGAATTTGCCCAAAACCGCATGAAGCCCGAAGGCTCTTTGGTGGTCAAGCTCTTTCACGGCAGCGGCTATGATGATCTGGTCAAGCTGTTTCAAGCCTCCTTCAAAGTGGTCAAGCGCTTCAAGCCCAAGGCGTCGCGGCCCAATTCGTCGGAAACATTTTTGGTTGGCCGTGGGCTGAAAAAGCCTTAATCTGGGGCGTAATCAGGCGCTTTTGGCCCTGAAACAGCCTTTAAATCCGTTTCAAGTTCATGGCGGTTGCCCGGTTGCCCCTGCCTTGGCTCTTGAAACGCCTAAAATCAGTCGCATGTGCCATCCCATCGGCTTTGGGTTTTTACCTATCGGAGTAGTCCTTGAATAATCAGTGGTTTTCGAAAATTGCAATCTGGCTGGTCATCGCTATGGTGCTGTTTACCGTTTTCAAGCAATTTGACACGCACGGCGGCACCAGTTCCAGCTACCTCGGTTATTCGGAGTTTCTGGAGGAGGTGCGCGGCAAGCGGATCAAGAGTGCGACCATCGCAGAAGGTCAGGGCGGGACGGAAATCATCGCCACCACCACCGACGACCGCAAAATCCGCACCACGGCCACTTACCTGGACCGTGGCCTGGTCGGCGACCTGATCGCCAACGACGTGAAGTTTGATGTCAAGCAGCGCGAAGAGGGTTCGCTGCTGATGACGCTGCTGGTGAGCTGGGGTCCGATGCTGCTCCTGATTGGTGTGTGGGTGTATTTCATGCGCCAGATGCAGGGCGGCGGCAAGGGCGGCGCGTTCAGCTTTGGCAAAAGCAAAGCGCGCATGCTGGACGAATCGACCAACCCCGTGACCTTTGCCGACGTGGCCGGCTGCGACGAGGCCAAGGAAGAAGTCAAGGAAGTTGTCGATTTCCTGAAAGACCCGGCCAAGTTCCAGAAGCTGGGCGGGCGCATTCCGCGCGGCCTGTTGCTGGTTGGCCCACCGGGCACGGGTAAAACCCTGCTGGCCAAAGGCATTGCGGGCGAAGCCAAGGTGCCGTTCTTCTCGATTTCCGGCTCCGATTTTGTGGAAATGTTTGTCGGCGTGGGCGCGGCCCGCGTCCGTGACATGTTCGACAACGCCAAGAAAAACGCGCCCTGCATCATTTTCATCGACGAAATTGACGCCGTGGGTCGCCAGCGTGGCGCCGGTGTCGGCGGCGGCAATGACGAGCGCGAACAGACGCTGAACCAGATGCTGGTCGAGATGGACGGCTTTGAAACCAACGTCGGCGTGATTGTGGTGGCTGCCACCAACCGGCCCGACATTCTGGACGCAGCCCTGTTGCGCCCCGGCCGTTTTGACCGTCAGGTGTATGTGACGCTGCCCGATATCCGGGGCCGCGAGCAGATTTTGAATGTGCATATGCGCAAGGTGCCGCTGGGCCAGGATGTGAACGCCAGCATCATCGCCCGTGGCACGCCCGGCATGTCCGGCGCCGATCTGGCCAATTTGTGCAACGAAGCCGCACTGATGGCGGCGCGCCGCAATGCCCGCGTCGTCGAGATGCAGGACTTTGAAAAGGCCAAAGACAAAATCCTCATGGGGCCAGAGCGTAAAAGCATGGTCATGCCCGAGGAAGAGCGCCGCAACACGGCCTACCACGAGTCCGGCCACGCCTTGATCGGCAAGATGCTGCCCAAGTGCGACCCGGTACATAAAGTCACCATCATTCCGCGTGGCCGCGCTTTGGGCGTGACCATGAGCCTGCCTGCGCAAGACCGCTACAGCTACGACCGCGAGTACATGCTCAGCCAGATCAGCATGCTGTTCGGCGGGCGCATTGCCGAAGAAGTGTTCATGCACCAGATGACCACCGGCGCGAGCAACGACTTTGAGCGCGCCACCGCGCTGGCCCGCGACATGGTGACGCGCTACGGCATGACCGAAGCGCTCGGGCCTATGGTGTATGCCGAGAACGAAGGCGAAGTGTTTTTGGGCCGCTCGGTCACCAAAACCAACCACATGAGCGAATCGACGTTGCAAAAAGTCGATGTTGAAGTGCGCCGCATCATTGACCAGCAGTACGCCCTGGCGCGCGGCTTGATCGAAGAAAATCAGGACAAGATGCACGCGATGGCCAAGGCGCTGCTTGAATGGGAAACCATTGATGTTGAGCAGATGGATGACATCATGGCCGGGCGCGAGCCGCGTCCGCCCAAGGACTGGACGCCGCGCAACTCTTCCGTGGGCGGCGGTGGCGGCCCCAGCGGCGGCAGCCCTGCCGTGGTGACAGCGCCAGCACCAACGGCCAGCTAACACAGCAGCTCACACATCCAACCGGGGCCAGTCCCCGGTTTTTTATTGGAAAAAAGGCCGTTTTGTGATCTGGCAAACCGCACGTTTTCAGATAAATATTTCCCGGCCCCGCGTGATGGGCATCGTCAATGTCACGCCGGACTCGTTTTCGGACGGCGGGCGGCATTTTGCGCCGGGTGGCGGTTTTTCGGGCGCGCTGGCGCATTGCGAACAGCTGATCCGGGACGGCGCTGATTTGCTCGACATCGGCGGCGAATCGACCCGACCCGGCGCGCCGCCGGTGCCGCTGGCGCAAGAGCTGGCGCGGGTGCTGCCGGTGGTGCGCGAAGCCGTCAAGCTGGGCGTTCCGGTGTCGGTGGACACCTACAAGCCAGAAGTCATGCGGGCCGTGCTCGACTTGGGCGCGGACATCATCAACGACATCTGGGCGCTGCGCCAGAGCGGCGCCGTGCAGGCCGTGGCCGCGTACCCGAATTGCGGTGTGTGCCTGATGCACATGCACCGCGAACCGACCACCATGCAGGCCCAGCCTATGGACGGCGACGTGGTGCCACAGGTGTTTTCCTTTTTGACCCAGGCGGCCGATGCGTTGCAGGCCGCTGGCGTGGCCAAGGCGCGCATCGTACTCGACACCGGCGTGGGCTTTGGTAAAACCGTGGCGCAGAATTTTTCCCTGCTGGCGCGCCAGCGGGAGTTTCTGGCGGCGGGTTATCCGCTGCTGGCGGCGTGGTCGCGCAAGTCCTCGCTGGCGGCGGTGTGCGCTGAAAACGATGCGCCGCTGGCGATGGCCGAGCGCATGCTGCCCAGCGTCGCTGCGGCCCTGCTCGCCGTCGAGCGCGGCGCCCGCATTGTGCGTGTGCATGACGTGCGCGAAACCGTCCAGGCGTTGAAGGTCTGGTCGGCGGCCAGCTAGAACTGCCCGATTTGTCATGGGTCAAGGCCCGTGAAAAATGACTCAGGCGCTCATCGGAGGTTGTGCCAGAGAGGCTTCTAAAATCAACACAAGCGTCGTCTTTCGGCAACAGCACCGCCGGGGCTACGACTACCAATTTAAGGGACATATCATCATGACAAGACAATACTTCGGCACCGACGGCATTCGCGGCACGGTCGGCCAGGCGCCCATCACGCCGGACTTTGTGCTGCGCCTCGCCCATGCCGTTGGCCGGGTGCTGCGCCGCACCGAGGCGCGCCCCACGGTGCTGATCGGCAAGGACACGCGCATTTCCGGCTACATGCTGGAAAGCGCGCTGGAGTCGGGTTTTAACTCGGCGGGCGTTGATGTGGTGCTGCTCGGGCCGCTGCCCACGCCGGGCGTGGCCTATCTGACACGCACCCAGCGCGCCAGCCTCGGGGTGGTGATCAGCGCCAGCCACAACCCGTTTGCTGACAACGGCATCAAGTTTTTCAGCGCCCAGGGCAACAAGCTCAATGACGACTGGGAGCGCCAGGTCGAGGCGGCATTGGAAGAGCCGCCGGTCTGGGTCGATTCGGCCTCGCTGGGCAAAACGCGTCGCCTCGACGACGCCGCCGGGCGCTACATCGAGTTCTGCAAAAGCACATTTGCTAACGATTTGACGCTCAAAGGTTTAAAAATCGTCGTCGATGGCGCCCACGGCGCGGCCTACCAGATCGCGCCCATGGTGTTTCACGAACTGGGCGCCGAGGTCATTGCCATCGGCTGCGCGCCCGACGGCCTCAACATCAACAACGGCGTTGGCGCCACCCATCCCGAGGCGCTGGTCGCGGCGGTCAAGGCCCATCAGGCCGACTACGGCATTGCGCTCGATGGTGACGCCGACCGGTTGCAGATGGTCGATGCCCAAGGCCGACTGTTCAACGGCGACGAAGTGCTGTACCTGATGGTCAGCGAGCGCTTGGCACGCGGCGAAAAAGTGCCCGGTGCCGTTGGCACGCTGATGACCAACATGGCCGTCGAAGTGGCGCTCAAAGCCAAGGGTGTCGAGTTTGTCCGCGCCAAAGTGGGCGACCGCTACGTGCTCGAAGAGCTGGACAAACGCGGCTGGCTGCTGGGCGGCGAAGGCTCGGGCCACCTGCTCGCGCTGGACAAACACACCACCGGCGACGGACTGATCAGCGCCCTGCAGGTGCTGCAGGCCTGCGTGCGTAGCGGCCAGCCGCTGTCCGAGCTGCTCAGCGAAGTGGTGCTGTTTCCGCAAACCCTCATCAACGTGCGGCTCCATCCCGGTCAGGACTGGAAACTCAGCGAGGCGCTGGCCGCCCAAAGCCGGGCCGTGGAAGTCGAACTGGGCGACAGCGGGCGCCTGCTGATCCGGGCCAGCGGCACCGAGCCGCTGTTGCGGGTGATGGTCGAGGCGCGTGATGCCGCGCAGGCCAGAGCCTGCGCCGAACGTGTTGCCGATACTGTTCGTTTGTAAAAATCAGCCCACGCAGCCGCTGGCTGCAGCACCCGCCAAAAACGCCCCGCCACCGGGGCGTTTTTTTATGGGCGCTCATTTAAAGCCGGGCTTTGAATACCGCAGAGCGCCTGCCATAGAGTGGTCACTTCAGAATGATAAAACTCATCATTATCTTAGCTGATCAATTCATTCAAGCTGGTCAGTATATTCTGGCTGTCGAGAAATATTTTTCTGCCAATGGCCGCGCTTTAGCTCATCTATTATCTCAAGTACTGCAGTAACTCCTCGTTGCATGCTTGAGCTATCTGCATTGACAGGCGGAAATGCTCATCTATCATTTTCCTGAAAACAGCCGAGTTATCAGGAGGTGGTTTGACTCATGCGTAAATTTCTTAAATTTGGGGCTTTGTCCGGCGGCGGCTGGCTGCTCGACAGCGGCCTGCTGCTGGTGCTGTCGCAGGGCATTGGCGTTTCGCTGTCCGCTGCCAACTTCATCAGCTCCAGCATTGCCGCCTTGAGTGTTTATACGATTTCAAGATTTGTCGTTTTTCATGCTGCTGAAAATCGCCCCATGCTGCGGACACTGGCCTATTTTTGCTACACCTGCGGAATTATTGTCGTCGCCTCTTTTCTGATTGCTCCGGTAGCCTGGTCGCTGCAGCGCAGTGCCGACTATTTGCTGCTGAGTCCGACAGCGGCACAAATTTCTTTTTTGGCAAAGGTGGGCATCACCCCGCCGCAATTGGTGGCAAATTTTTTCATGTCCCGCTATCTGGCGGAATAAAAGTTTTTAAACAGGGAGCAGGAATTGACTGACAAGATTTTGGTTTTTATCCCCTGCTACAACTGCGCGCCCCAAATTTCAAGGGTGCTGTGCCAGTTTGATGAAAAAACGGCGGGTTATTTCTCGCACATACTGCTACTGGACAATGGCAGCAAGGACAGTACGCTGGAGTCTGCAATGACTGCCGCACATTACCTGGAAGGAATTCCAATTACCATTGGAAAAAACCGGGCTAACTACAACCTGGGCGGCTCCCATAAGATCGCCTTCCAGTATGCTGCTGAAAATGGTTTTACCCATGTTGCCGTTCTGCATGGCGATGATCAGGGAAATATTCTTGATTTGCTTCCAATCCTTCAAGACAGAAAGCACCAGCTTTACGATGCCTGCCTCGGAGCCAGATTTATGCCAGGCGCCAGGCTTTTTGGCTACTCTTTTTTCCGTATTGCTGGCAACAAAGCATTCAATTTAATTTTCACCTCGGGAACCCGGAAAAGCATCAAGGATTTGGGCTCCGGGCTGAATATTTTTGGTAAAGCGGTGATTGAAGATCAGCAAATTGTAAAGTATGCCGATGATCTCCGGTTCAACATTTATCTGCTGCTCGGCATGCTGGAAAAAAAATTAAAAATCGAATATTTCCCAATCTCATGGCGGGAAGATGATCAGATTTCCAACGTAAAAATGGCATCCCAGGCGCTGCAGACGCTGCATTTGCTGTGGCTGGCGCTTTCCGAAAAAAAACAATTCTGGCTGAACGATCACAGAACCATCCGCCATCCGGCTTATCAATTTGACGTGGTGTACCAATCATGAACACAGAACTTCAACTGATATCCAAGAAGCTAAAAAGCGCAGCAGTACCTGAATTTGGCCAACATATTTATTTTTCACAGCGCTATAAGAATCTGCTTGCCCTGTCGCTGGGCATGTTCATTTGCCTTTACCTGATCTGGCCCGCCTTTCACGCCGTCCATCTGGAAGGATTCACCGCCCAGACGCAGTCTTTGGCCTTCATCAAAAGCCTTGCGCCCGGCGTTGAACATGATCCTTATCTGCCGCTGGTCTCGCAGTTTATTTACCAGACCAGAAGCGCTGTGGTTGATATTTTATCCATGATTTACAGCGTCGCGCCCCATGCGGGTGATCTGGCATTCAAGGGTCTTGTTTTTGTCAGCTTTATGGTGCTTCTTGCCAGTGCAATAATTTTTGCCAAACGCTGGGGTAGCGTTTCACTGGTATTTTATTTCTTTGCCTTGATTCTGACACCCGGCATACCGGAGCTGGCTTTCTTTTTTAACGACAACATTGTTTCAGCAGCTTTTGCCTGCACGGCCTTGGCCTTAATTTCAGGAAAGCATAAAAAGTATGAATGGGCGCTTTCTGGGGTGCTGCTAGGGCTGGCCATTTTGTCGCGGCTGGATGCTGTATTCATGCTGCCTATGATGATAGGGCTTGTATTTTTTGCTTTTCAGGACAGGCGTGACAGAGTGCTGGCCGCTTCAATTATCTGCCTGGGGGCGCTGTTTGTTTTTTTCGTCAGCGCTGTTCTGAATGGATTTTCACTGATTGATGCCTTTGTGACCGCCAACAAGTTCCTGGTGAGTGGCAGCGATAAAAACAACTGGTTTTGGGTGCGAATTTATTTTTTTGGTTTAGGGGCAATCCCATTTCTTTTGATCGGTGCATGGCTTGTCTTTCAGCGCATGAAACTCAAAAAAGAGCTGTTTGGGTTTTTAACCTTTTTGGTTTATCCAATTTTGCTTGCCCTGTTTACACCAAAGGCGACTGAAATCCGCTATATCTTTCCGCTTTTGGCGCCTATGGTGGCCCTGCATGCTGGAACAGGTTTGCACTGGGTTTATCAAAAGTGCCTGTCTGGAACGGGGGGAAATCTTCGCTATGCCAGAGGCATCGTCGTTTTTTCAGTGCTGGTCGCAGTATGTCCACCAGCATTTTTAAGAATCCACGATGGTCCACGAGTGATGTTTGGGCGATTATGGTCTCCCGTCCTGTGGGCGCGCTGGCAAGCTTCCGTGGACGAGACGATGGCACGAACGAAAAAGCTGGTGAATGAACTCGATGACCAGCAGACAAATATTCTTATCTCAACGCACTACAACGACGAATTTTATCTGCGGCTGCGTCTGATTGAGGCCGGATTTTTACCGATGCGCGCATCAGGCAATTATCCCGGCTGCTATGGATTTTCTCTGCTTAAAAAAGGAGCCAGCACGGTGATTCATATCCGCACCGATCCGCAATATAGAATTGCCCCTATTGATCTTGCCTACAACGCTGGATTACAGCTTTCTGCAGCACTTTCATGCGAATCGATTCGTCCGTACCATAGTGCATATCTCACTACTTTTGGGGAAAACGAAGAGGGGATTTCTCCCAAAGTGTATGCCATTTCCCCGCTTTCTTTTAATGGCCCTTTAACGGTCAAGTTCGGTGATCTTCGGGTGAATTTTGAACCAAACAACCCCCATCTTCGCCGAAGTTATGGAATTCTCGATTTCAGAACGCTGACGCCCAGGGAAATTATAGAAATGCAGCTGAAGGCGAAAAATTATGCTTCAGCCTGCCCCGAGCAGGATCCAGAAACAGAAAAAATTATCAAAATTGAAGATTATGAAAAGTATTATCAGCCATCGCCAGGACCTACCGGAAAATGGCTGATGAGGATACGTGAAAAAATTGGTCTTGCCGCAGGCTGGTCTGATTTTCCAGGAGAAGATCATGCCAGATAAGCTTGCTTTGATTATGTTGGCGGCGGGGCGAGGCTCGCGTTTTGCAAAGATTGGTATTCATAAGCCAAAGCCCCTGATTGACATTGAAAGACGGCCTTTTTTCTGGTGGGCAACAGAAAGCGTGCGTAGAGCGGCTGATTTGCGGCAGATGGTTTTTGTCGTTCTTCAAGAGCATGTTGAGCAATTCTCAATTGATCAAAAAATAAAAAGCTATTACCCGGATGCCACCGTGGTGGCAATTCCTGATGTCACCAGCGGAGCCGCTGAAACCGCAAAAATCGGCATTGAAGCTTTGCAGGTGCCGGGCGCCGTGGCGATCAATGACTGTGACCACGCTTTTATCTGCCACGGTTTTCCAGAAACCCTCAAAGCCTTGCAAAGGACGGTGACGGGAGCGCTGATGTGTTTTCGCTCGACTGATCCGGCTTATTCTTATTTGAGATTTAATCTAAAAAATGAGATTACTGGAACTGTTGAAAAGCAGGTGGCGAGCCCCTTTGCAATTGCTGGCTGCTATTTGCTGGCGCATTCTGAACATTTTAGTGACATTTATAAAAATTATCAGCAGACATGCTCCTACAGCGAACTGTTTTTGAGCGGCATCTTTGATCTCTTGATTCAAAGCGGTTCAAAAATAGGGATGCTTGAACTTGAGCGGCATTGTTCATTTGGAACGCCTGAAGAACAGGCCAGTATCACCAGAGAATTGTTTTCACCTTTTTTGAGCTGGAAATGAGGGACAAAAAATGATGACTGATCATCTATGGCTTTATGGACTGGCCAGTTTGCTGTTGCTGCTGGCCCATGTTTTCAGGGCGGCCCGCTGGGCGCTGCTTTTTCCGGCACAGGAGATAAACCGGCGGTTTGATTTGCTGCTCGGGCTTGCCATCGGTTATGCGATTAATGCTGTTGTTCCCTGGCGGCTGGGCGAGCTGGCCCGGATAGGGTTTGTCGCCGACAGGGCTTCGGCGCGGATCGCTTATGTGGCTGCAACCGTGGTGGCGGAAAGACTCACTGATTTGCTGGTGGTTGCACTGATAGCGGCGTATTTGCTGGTGAATCAGAACAGCAGCACCCGACTGCTTCCTGTGGTGTTGGTGATTTTGGCAGCAACGCTGGTTCTGTTGGCGTTTCTGGTCCAAAGATCGAGCCGGGTTCGCTGGTTGATCTGGCAGGCGGCTTCTGTTTTTAACAAGCAGATCAGGTTTGGCTTGATTGATTTTTTCTGGTCATTCAGTGAAATTATCACCAAAGGCGCTGTGCTCAAGCAGCGGTTTTGGGTGACAACGGCAATGATGTGGCTGATCTATCTTTTTTCTTACGCTACATTTGCCAGCGCATCGCGGGCCAATTTTCAAGATATTATTTTTTCCATGCTGGGCAGTCCGCTTCACCCCGGATTTGAACAATTGAAAACAAACGCTGATACTGACGCGCTGATGCTGCTGGGGTTCAGCATTTTTCCTGTGCTGGGCGTTTTAATCTATGGCGGCATGAAGCAGTTGCCAGCCGTTTTGCGGGTGCTCAATGCCCGGCGGCGCTATGGCTGGTATGCCAGCCGGAGTTCACTCAGCAGTGTGCGCACCCATTACAAGGGTGAAAGCGAATATGAATATTTTCTGGTATCGCTGTTCAGTGGAAAAAACACGGCAGCCACCAGCTTTGGACTCGAAGCCATTGATGACGGCATGGTTCACAAGCTTTTTCCGGGCGGCTCCGATGCGATTACTGCGATGGTCGAGGTGGACCAGAATCTTTTTATCCGAAAATTTGCCGCAGGCGCTGCCGGTGACAAGCTCAAAGCCCAGCACGACTGGCTGGGTGCTTACCATTCAGAAAATTTTCCACTGGTCAGCATTGTGAGCGAGCGGGAAAAACCAAAATGCTATTATTACGATATGCCGCTGGTGGTGCCCACGAATGATTTTTATGATTATATTCACACCCAGCCGATTGAGGGCAGCCGGCAGATTTTTTCGCAAGTGCTTGAATGTATCACGCGGTTTCATGAGCAGCATGCGGGCAAGGTTGCGGACGAGATGCTGGTGCGTCAATACCTGCGTGAAAAGGCCGTCAAAAATGCAGTTCTTGTGCGCGATTTTGCCAAAACCGTTTTAGGCAGCTGTTATACGATCAATGGCAGGCCGTTTGATTTCAGGCAGTGGGATTGTCTTTTTGACCTTGACTGGCTGTCCCGGCAGGTTGTCAACCGGCTGACCACGGTGGTGCATGGTGATTTGACCATCGAAAATATCATTGTGTCACCCCAGCGTGAGCCGGGCTGGTACATCATTGATCCGAACCCGGATAATATATTCAATACCCGCCTGATTGACTGGGCCAAATTGATGCAGTCCGTCCATCTCGGTTATGAAGGGCTGAATCGCAATTCCAGCTGCATGCTGGCTAATAATTCCCTTCAGCTCGCTTTTACCAAATCTCTGGCTTATACTGAACTGCACATCCACCTTGAAAAACTGGCCCGGCAGCAGCACGGCGATGACGGCCTGCGCGAGGTGTATTTTCATGAGCTGGTTAATTATCTGCGCCTGACGCCTTACAAAATACGCCATGACCCGAAAAAAGGCATGTGTTTTTTCGGCTGCACCAGCATTTTGCTGAGCCGTTATCTGGAGATGGCGCGGTGAACCGGCTGCGCGCTTATCTGGTCGATTTTGACGGCACGCTGGCCGATACCGCGCTGGCCAATTATCTGGCCTATGCGGCGGCGCTGGAGGAGGCGGGCGTTGCGCTGGAGCGCCAGGAGTTTGAGGCGCAGGCTTTGGGGCGAAACTGGCGTGATTTTCTGCCAGCGCTGCTGCATAAAAAAGGCTGCGGCGCTGATCCGGCGGCCATTGCGGCGCGAAAAGCCAGCCTGTATAGGGGTAATGTGCGCAGGATTCGTTTTAATGATGCGCTGGTGGCGCTGCTGGAGAATCGGAATTCTGAAACCAAGGCGGCCTTGGTCACTTCGGCTTCTGCTGCCAATGTGGAGGCCGCGCTGGCCAGCCGCCGGGCGCTGGGGCGGCTGTTTGATGCGCTGGTCACGGG
>CAIYKK010000629.1 GCA_903926695.1 uncultured Burkholderiales bacterium | reverse complement strand
ATGTCGGTCGCGCAGGCGTCGCGCACTTCTTTCGGAGTGGCGCGAAGAGCGAGGCTGAACTGGCAGCGCCCCGGCACGACGTTGATCGAGCCGCCCGGCACATTCAACATGCCGACGGTGGCGACCAGGTCCGGGACGCTGGCCCCGCGCTTTTCCACGTAAAGCGCCAGCTCCGCCGCCGCCGTGGCCGCGTCGCGGCGCTGGTTCATGGGCGTGGTGCCCGCGTGGCTGGCCATGCCGGTGATGTTGCCCAGATAACGCACGCTGGCGTTGATCGACGTGACGACGCCCAGCGGCAAATCCAGCGCATTGAGCACCGGCCCCTGCTCGATATGGACCTCGACAAAGCCGAGGTAACGGGCCGGGTCGCGTTTTAAACCGGCAATGTCGTCGATACGCAAGCCCGCCTGCGCCATCGCCTCGCGCATGGTGATGCCATCGGCGTCCTGCTGATCCAGCCAGGCCGGGTCGAACTGCCCGGTCAGCGCGCCCGAGCCGAGGAAAGTCGCCTTGTAACGCTGGCCTTCCTCTTCGGCAAAAGCGACAACTTCGAGGCCGAACGGCAGGCGTTTGTGCTGCCGGTGCAGTTCAGACACGCAGGCCATCGGCACGAAAATTCCGAGGCGTCCGTCGTACTTGCCGCCGTTGCGCACGGTGTCGTAATGCGAGCCGGTCAGCAGGCGCTGGGCTGGCGCGGCTTCGGAATCGCCGCCGTGGCCGCTGCCGCTGCCGTGGTAAACGCCGACGACATTGCCCACGGCGTCCAGCGCCACCTCGTCAAAGCCGCACTCGCCGCGCATCCAGTCCATGAGCTGGCGGGCGCAGGCTTGATGCGCCGGGGTCAGATAAGTGACGGTCAGTTCGCGGCACTTGGCGCTGCTGGCGTCATCGGTCTGATCGGTTTGACCAGCTTGACGCGTGTTATTGGCGTTGCTGGAGTGATCGGCCTGACGGACGCCTCTGGAATCTCTGGCCAGTCCGGCGTCGCTGGCGTCGCTGTGAACGCTGAGTTGCTCAGCCCAATCCCACACGCGATTGCCCAGCGCGGGCGACTGGCCAAATTTGTCGTTCAAGCGGATTTCAGCAATGCGGTGAATGTTACGCAGCGATTCGGCCAGCTCAAAATCGGGGTGGTTGCCCAGTCGGCGGGCGAAGGTGGCAATGATCTCCGCCTTGGCCAGCCCCAAGCCACGCGGGCCGCGCACCGCCAGAATGAAGGGAAAACCAAACTTGGCGTTGTAGTCGGCGTTGAGTTGCTGCAGCGTGGCGAATTCGGCGGGCGTGCAGTCGGTCAAGCCTGCTTTGCCTTGTTCGTTGGTCGATTCGGCGGTCAGGGTTTGGCTGACCATCGCTTTGCCAGCCAGCTCGGGGTGGGCGCAAATCAGGGCCAGTTGCGCGGCCTGGTCGGCGTGGCGCACCACGTCGGCCAGCGCCTGTTTCAGCCCGGCGAGGCTGGAAAAAGGCCGCTGGTGCCACGCCTGCGCCGCAATCCACGGCGAATGTTCATAAGTGCCATCGAGCAGCCGCGTGAAATCGGCCTGCGCGCTGGCGTTGAGTTGCGCCAGCGAAAGCGGCGCTGGCGCGCTGGCGGCGGGCGGATGGGCGGCAGATTCAGCCGGAGCGCTGGCGTGAGATAACGCCGCGAGGCTTTCAGTCGGCGCGCCGGGGTTGAGTGGATTCGATATCGTCATTTGGCAGGCCAGACAAAAGCAGTTTCAGGGTTGAACGGATGCTCGGCTTTCCAGTGCCGCGCAATGTCAATGCGCCGCGTGACCCAGACGCGCTCGTGTTGCGCAATGTGGTCGAGGAAGCGCTGCAGCGCCCGCATCCGGCCCGGTCGCCCGAGCAGGCGGCAGTGCATGCCGATACTGAGCATGGCCGGGCGGTCTTCGCCTTCGGCGTAGAGCACATCAAAACTGTCGCGCAGGTAGGTGAAAAAATCCTCGCCCTGCGAAAAGCCCTGCGGCAGTCCAAAACGCATGTCGTTGGTGTCCAGCGTGTAGGGCACGATGAGTTGCGGCGCGTGCGAGCCATCGGTTTTTTCGACGTTCAGCCAGAACGGTAAATCGTCGCCGTAGTAGTCGCTGTCGTAGTCAAAACCGCCGTAGTCGGCGACGAGGCGGCGGGTGTTGGGGCTGTCGCGACCCGTGTACCAGCCGAGCGGGCGCTGGCCGGTCAGGCCTTCAATCGCGGCCATGCCGCGCGCCATGTGTTCGCGCTCAAGGGCTTCGTCTATGGTTTGATAGTTGATCCAGCGCCAGCCGTGGCAGGCGATTTCGTGGCCCAGTTCTTGAAAAGCCGCCGTCACCTCCGGGCTGCGCTGCAGCGCCATGCCCACGCCAAACACCGTTAGCGGCAGGCCGCGCTTTTCAAACTCGCGCAGCAGCCGCCAGACACCGGCGCGGGCGCCGTATTCGTAAATGCTTTCCATGCTCAGGTGCCGGGCCGCAAACGCGGGCGGATTGGCCATCTCGGAGAGAAACTGCTCGCTGCCGGGGTCGCCGTGGAGCACGCAGTTTTCGCCGCCTTCTTCGTAGTTCAGCACAAACTGCACGGCAATGCGCGCCTGGCCGGGCCAGTTGGCGGCGGGTCGGTTGCGACCGTAGCCGGTCAGGTCACGCGGGTAGTGGGCGGGCATGAGGTCTTTCGATTTCCTGGCAAGGGCGGTTTGGACAGGGGCGGAATGCTGCGCCAGCTGGAGGCATCAACATCCTGCGGATGCGTTGCAGCGGACGGTTGTTGCGCATGCCGGGCTGCATTTATCACGGTAGCACAATGCAAGCCATGCGCCACAGCGCGGCGCGCCGCCGCGACCATCGCGCCAATCGGATTTTTTGATACAAAGGATTGATTCATGGGCCACCTCAGCACCCACGTTCTCGACACCATGCACGGCTGCCCCGCCGCTGGCATGACGGTGACGCTGCAGCGCCTGGAAGCCACCGGGTTTGAAACCCTCAAAACCCTCACGCTCAACAACGATGGCCGCAGCGACGGCGGCCCGCTGCTCCATGCAGACAGCATGGCCGTGGGGCGCTACCGGCTGCTGTTTGACGTGGCCGCGTATTTCCGGGGGCGCGGCGTGGTTCTGCCCGAACCGGCCTTTATCGACACCGTGCCGGTCGATTTCGGCATTGCCGACGCGCAGGGCCATTACCATGTGCCGCTGCTGGTCAGCCCTTGGGCTTATTCAACGTATCGGGGGTCGTGATGGGTGCTTATTGGCTGGATTGGGCCAATTTGCTGCTGCGCTGGGCGCATGTCATCACGGCCATTGCCTGGATTGGCTCGTCGTTTTATTTTGTTTTTCTCGATTCCAGCCTGACCAAGCCCACAGACCCGGATCTGATTGAAAAAGGCGTTGACGGCGAACTCTGGGCCGTTCACGGCGGCGGGTTTTATCACCCGCAAAAATACCTGGTCGCGCCGCGCCAGATGCCGCAAAACCTGCACTGGTTTTATTGGGAAAGTTATTCCACTTGGCTAACGGGCTTTGGCCTGTTCACCGTGCTTTACCTGTTTAACGCGGGCACGTTTCTGGTCGATAAAAGCGTTTACGACTGGTCGCCGGGCGTGGCGATTGCCGCGTCGCTGGGTTTTCTGGTCGTGTTCTGGGCGGTTTATGACCTGATTTGCCGCACGCTGGGGCGGCGCAAACATGGCGACTTGCTGGTCGGCGTGTGCATTTTGGCGGTCGTCACGTTTGCGGCCTGGCTGGCTTGCCAGTTGTTTGCCGGGCGGGCGGCGTTTTTGCTGGTCGGCGCGATGCTGGCGACTTCGATGAGCGCCAATGTGTTTGTCTGGATCATTCCCGGCCAGCGCAAGGTCGTGGCGCAACTCAAGGCGGGCCTGCCGGTCGATCCGGTCTATGGCTGGCGCGCCAAACAGCGCAGCGTTCACAACACCTATTTCACGCTGCCGGTGTTGATGGCCATGCTGTCCAACCATTACGGCTGGCTATATGCGGGCAAAACCAACTGGCTGGTGCTGGTGCTGTTGATGCTGGCGGGCGCGTTGATTCGCCACAGCTTTGTCGCCCGGCACAAAGCGGGCGTCACCGGCCAGCGCGCCCCGTGGGAACACGCCGCCATCGGCGCGGTGCTGATTCTCGCTCTGGCCGTGTGGCTGGCCCCGCCCCCGCCTTCTGCCACCGCTCTGGCTGCAGCCAGCCAGCCGGTGCGTTTTGAACAAGTCAAGGCCGTGGTCGAACAGCGCTGCGTGCTCTGCCACAACGCGGAACTGCAAAACAAAGGCATCGCCCTGCACACGCCCGAGTTGCTCGGGCAACACGCGCAGGCCGTGTACCAACAAGCGGCGGTCCTGCGGCAAATGCCGCAGAACAACGCCACCGGGATCACCGACGACGAACGTGCGCTGATCAAGCGCTGGTTTGAGGCTGGCGCGCTCATGCAGTGAGGCCGCACATCTCCGCCGTGATGGCCGCAGTATGCAACCTGTTTTTTACTTCCCGCCGCGCAGCCGCTCAATCAGCCCGTTCAGCTCGTCCATCGACGAGAACTGAATCGCCACCTCGCCCGTGTCTTCGCGGTGGCCGTTCCGCTTGACTTGCTTTTTGACGCGGATTTCCACTTCCGTCATCAACAGGTCGGCGAGTTCTTCTTCAATGCGGCGCGTGTCGCCGGACTTGCCTGCGGCGGCTTTAGGCGGCGTGGGCGAGAACGTGGCGTTGAGTTTTTTCACCAGGCTTTCGGCTTCGCGTACCGTCATTTTTTTCGCCACGACATGGTGCGCCGCTGTGATCTGGGTGGCGCGGTCCAGGGCCAGCAGGGCGCGGGCGTGGCCCATGTCCAGGTCGCCCGCCATCAGCATGGTCTGCACCGGCTCGACCAGATTCAACAGGCGCAGCAAATTGGATGCGGCGCTGCGCGAGCGCCCCACGGCCTGCGCGGCCAGCTCGTGCGTCAGGCCGAATTCTTTCACCAGCCGGTGCAGGCCTTGGGCTTCTTCGAGCGGGTTCAGGTCTTCGCGCTGGATGTTTTCAATCAGCGCCATCGCGGCGGCGGACTCGTCCGGCACGT
>CAIYKK010000628.1 GCA_903926695.1 uncultured Burkholderiales bacterium | reverse complement strand
GGAACTGCTGACGCATCCCAACCTCGTGCTGCTGGGCGACTTCAACATCACCGCCGACGACCGCGATAGTTTTGACCCCGTGGGCCTGCGCGAAACGATTCACCACACGACTGAAGAACGCCAGCAATTCCAGGCGCTGCTCGCGTTGGGCTTGCACGACGCTTTCCGCCTGTTCGATCAGCCCGAAAAAAGCTATTCGTGGTGGGATTACCGAATGCTGGGTTTTCAGAAAAATCGGGGTTTGCGCATTGACCACATTCTGGTGAGCGACGCGCTCAAGCCGCTGGTCAAAGCCTGCACCATTGACCGCCTGCCGCGCAAAAACAAGCAGCCCAGCGACCACACGCCGGTCATTGTGGAACTGTGAGGCGCTACTGCGGTTTTTCCGACGGCGGCCTGGGCCGGTCGGTTTCACCCAGTACGCCTTCTTCTTCCGGGTCGTGGTGTTTGGGCGGCGGCGTATCGTGCCTGCGGCGCACTTCCTGCTCGTGCTTTTCCAGCGGCACATGAGGCACCTCGGGCTGATGCGGCGGGTGCGGCGAATGAGGGGCCATGCTGCTGGCCCCGAGATGCTGCGGCTGGACAAGCATGACACGGCTCCATGAAAAGTTCACCTCCAGCATCGCGCAACGCCCGCTGGGCACTGATAGGCGTCCAGGCCGCATGCCTGTCGGTGTCCGGCTGACAGGAAAAGCGCGCCCAGCCCCGTCTGCGCCATGGCTCAAAGCGGCTCAGACTCCGTCTCAAGCCCCGCCCATGACCGGGGTTCTGCTCACTGCTTGAGGCTTTCCAGCTCGCGGGCGCGCTCGGCGGTCGAGGTCATCACGCAGTCGTTGGCGCTGACGCGGGCCAACGTGCCGCCGTTCGGGTCGTAGTAAAAGCCGCAGTTGGCGTCCCGGTATTTCATCCAGGCCCGCTGCGCGTCCTGCAGCTGCGTTTTGCGCGCTGGCGGCAAATCAGTCATGAGCGCCTTGTAAGCCTTGTTGAGCAGGGCATCCTGGCGCTTGGTTTCCGCCGTCATGCACTCGATCATGGCGGTGGTTGTGTCGCCGGACTTGTCCATGCAGGCGCTATGCTGCTTGGTTAGCCCCAGCTCGCGGGCACTGGCGGCGTGGGGAAGGCAGGCGATGGCGAGGGCCGTGCAAAAGAAGGCAAAGGTTTTCATGTGGGAGAGCTTTCTTCAAAGTGAAGGGGAAAGTTGGAATTTCAGGGCGGCGCGTCAGGCGACGCCGTGAGACTTGAACCAGACCAGCGCACGCTTAAAACCGTCTTCGGCGGCTTCTTTGTCGTAGCTGGGCCGGTAATCGGCATGAAAAGCGTGGGACGCCTTGGGATAGACGACAAACTCGGATGCCCGTGCGGCGGCATTGCCCTTTTGACCCGCTTCGGCCAGCACGTCTTTCATCTGGTTGATGGTGGTCAGCGGGATGCCGCTGTCCTGCCCGCCGTACAGGCCCAGCACCGGCGCCTTCAGGCTGGCGGCCAGATCGACCGGGTTTTTGGGTGTCAGCGATGAGGACGCGCCGACCAGACGGCCATACCAGGCGACAGCGGCCTTGACGTTTTTGCTCTGCTCGGCGTACAGCCAGGCGATGCGCCCGCCCCAGCAAAAGCCGGTGATGCCAACTTTGCGCGTGTTGCCGCCGTTGGCGCCCGCCCATTTCACCGCGCCGTCCAGATCGGCCATGACCTGCTCGTCGGGCACTTTGGACACGAGTTCGGACAGCAGCTTGGTGATTTCTGTGTACTGGCGCGGGTCGCCCTGGCGTGCGTACAGCTCGGGGGCAATGGCGAGGTAACCCGCCTTGGCGAAACGGCGCGCCGTATCGGCAATGTATTCATGCACGCCAAAAATTTCCTGCACCACCAGAATCACCGGCAGATTGGTTTTACCGGCGGGCGCGGCATAAAAAGCGGGCACCTTGAAGCCGTTGACTTCGTAAGTGGTCTGGCCGGTTCTGAGTCCGTCGGCAGGCGTTTTGATGGCCGTTTGCGCCATGACTGGCAAGGCGGCAGCGGCATAGCCCACGCCCAGCGCCGCTTTCAGGGCGGTGCGGCGGCTGGCGCCCGCTTCGCTTGACGTGCCCGGCAACAGGGCGTTGAAGTCGTTTTTCTGGTCAGGGTTCAGCATAAAAATATCCTGCGTCAAAAGTTAAAAAAGGTTTCAAGCGTAACCGGCAGGTTCAACGCTGAAACAAGTCATTTTTGAAAACCTGCGTCAACACCGGATACAGTAAGTTTCAAGTGAATTGTGCCGTTTCAATTGTTTAACTATTGATACCAGTCAAGGTTTCCAGTATCTTTCCCCTCTAGAGTGCGGATGTTGCTTGTTTGCGAAATCGCAAAAAAATCAGAGTTTTGAAAGAAAATATGCTCAAAAAATCGCTTCAATGGACACTTCGTGCGGTTTCCTGTGCAGTCATGGTGCTGGCCGGAACGGCAATGGCACAGTCTTCGGAACCCATTCAGCCGATCAAGGCCGCCAAAATCACCGAGCCCGCCAAAGTGGAACTGGGCAAAAAACTGTTTTTTGACCCACGCCTGTCCAAATCCGGCTTCATTTCCTGCAACTCCTGCCACAACCTGAGCATGGGCGGGTCTGACAACCTCAAAACCTCCATCGGCGACAAGTGGCAAAAAGGCCCGATCAACTCGCCCACGGTGCTGAACTCGCGCAACAGCCTGGCCCAGTTCTGGGACGGCCGCGCCAAAGACCTGAAAGCACAAGCCGGTGGCCCGATTGCCAATCCGGGCGAAATGGCCATGACGCACGATCTGGCCGTGGACATGCTGCGTTCGATTCCGCAGTACGTCAGCGAGTTCAAGACCGTTTTCGGCAACGACAAGCTGACCATTGACGAGGTGACCGCCGCCATCGCTGCCTTTGAAGACACCCTCGTCACGCCCAATTCGCGCTTTGACCAGTGGCTCAAAGGCAACAAAAAAGCCTTGAAACCCGACGAGCTGGCGGGCTACCACCTGTTCAAGAAAAACGGCTGCATCGCCTGCCACAACGGCGTCAACGTGGGCGGCAACTCGTTCCAGAAAATGGGCACCGTGGAGTCGTTCGCAACCACCAGCACCGCCGAAGGCCGTGCAGGGGTGACGGGGCAGGAGGCAGACCGCTTCAGGTTCAAGGTGCCATCGCTGCGAAATGTGGAGCTGACTTATCCGTACTTCCACGACGGCTCGGCTGACACGCTGCCGCAGGCCGTGAACACCATGAGCCGCCTGCAATTGGGCCGCGCTTTTTCGGACGCGGAAAATGCCCAAATCGTGGCCTTCCTCAAAACCCTGACGGGCGATCAGCCCAAGCTGACCCTGCCGATTCTGCCGCCTTCGAGCGACGCCACCAAACGCCCTCAGCCGTTTGAATAAACGGCGCAGACTTTTCTCCTCCTGACCTTGCCGGCCCTCTGGGCCGGTTTTTTTATGCGCGCCATTTTTATGAGCCAGCGTGCAGCCACTCTAAGATGGCCCCCTTTCACCGCTGTCCGAATGCTGCCAGCCCAATAACAAGAAGGAATTTTTTCATGACCCAGCCCCTTTGCCGCAGCCTGCCCAGGCTAGGCCGTGGACTCATAGGAGGGCTGCTGATCAGCCTGCCGTTTCTCGCCTGGTCGGCCTCCGGGCCTGCATCCGAGGACGGCGTGAGCCCGAAGCAGCTGCTCATCGGCCAAACCATTACCTTGCAGGACGGGCGCAATGACTACGGCGTCTCCGTTCTGCAAGGCGTCAAGGTGCTCATCGACCAAGTCAACGCCGAGGGCGGCGTGCATGGCAGGCAGGTGCTCATCAAGGTGCTCGATGACCAAAACAAACCCGAGCAGGCCGAGGCCAACGCCCGCAAGCTGGTAAGCGAAAACAAGGTTTTCCTGCTCTTTGGCCCGATTGAAGGTGGCCCGTCCACGGCGGTGATGAAGGCGGCGGTGGCGCTCAACGTGCCGCTATTCGGACCGATGGCGGGCTCGCCCACCCTGCGCAGCCCGCACCAGCCTCTGGTGTTCCCGGTGCGCGCTGGGCACAAGGAGGAGTTCAAAGCCATCCTGGAGCACGCACGGGCGATGAGCAAGGTGGCTTTTTTCCGCGTGGACTCCGACACCGGCCTGCAGCATCTGGAGAATATGAAGCGTCTGGGCACGCCCCTGGGCATGAAAGTGGTGGCCGATCTGGCCTACCGCCCCGACATCAGCGACGCACAGCTCGACGCCATGGTGCAGCAGCTCCAACAAAGCGGCGCGCAACTCGTGATCAACCACGGCAACGCGGCCATTTATGAAAGACTGATCCGCCGCATCAAGGCCGCCAAGCTGCCGGTGATCGTTTATGGCGTGAATTCTGGCTCCACCCAACTGGTGCAACGCCTGGGCCCCGATCTGTCGCACGGCATGGTGTTCTCCGAGGTGATGCCCAACCCCAACGCAGGCAACACCATGCTGACCCGCAACTACCGGGACGCGTTCCGCAAGGCGCACCCCGGCAAGAACTTTTCGTATGGCAGCCTGGAGGGCTACGCCACCGCCCTCGCTCTGGTCGAAGCGCTCAAGCGCGCCGGTCCCAACCCCACCCGCCAGAGCTTTCTGGCCGGTCTGCGCAACGCCGATCTGGCGGTGGACGACCTGCGGGTCAGCTACCGCGAGGGCAATCACATCGGCCTGAGCCGGGTCGAACTGACCGTGGTTTCGCGTGACGGGGCGATTCGGCATTGAGTAAAAAGTCCATAGAGGTTTGCCCTTTTAGTTTCAATTGGTTGCAATTGTTTAACCATTGACACGGGTCAAAGTCCGCCAGCTTCTTCCGGCCTACAGTGAGCGGGTCATCTGTTTCAGGGATGACACCTCTCATTTTCCCGAAAGAAAAACATGTTTTTACAATCGTTTCAATGGAAACTGCGCGCAGTTTCCTGTGCAGCCATGATGCTGGCCGGAACGGCAATGGCGCAGTCCTCAGAGCCTATACAGCCGATCCAAGCCGCCAAAGTCACCGAACCGGCCAAGGTGGAACTGGGCAAAAAACTGTTTTTTGACCCACGTTTATCCAAGTCCGGCTTCATTTCCTGCAACTCGTGCCACAACCTGGGCATGGGCGGGTCGGACAATCTGAAAAGCTCCATCGGCGACAAGTGGCAAAAAGGCCCGATCAACTCGCCCACGGTGCTGAACTCGCGCAACAACCTCGCCCAGTTCTGGGATGGCCGCGCCAAAGACTTGAAGGCGCAAGCCGGTGGCCCGATTGCCAATCCGGGCGAAATGGCGCTGACGCACGAGCTGGCCGTGGACATGCTGCGCTCCATTCCGCAATATGTGAGCGAATTCAAAACGGTTTTCGGCAGCGACAAGCTCACCATTGATGAAGTGACGACCGCCATCGCTGCCTTTGAAGACACGC
>CAIYKK010000627.1 GCA_903926695.1 uncultured Burkholderiales bacterium | reverse complement strand
ATTCCAGCTGCCTGATGGCAAAAAATATTGAAATCCGTTTAGCACTGAAAACCATACTAGCATCGGGGGACTCGCTAGACCTCGGGGTAAACCCCGAGGTCTAGCGCTTGCAAGAGGGTCAATGCAGCATGTGTTTTAAAGCGTGCAGGGGCGCGATTCTAGCTTTTTTAGGACTTGGACGTGCGCACCACCAGGCTCACACCCAGCGCCGTGAGCGCCGTTCCGGCAATGGTGGCGACGGTGATGGCTTCGCCAAACAGCGCCCAGGCCATCAGCGCCGTGGTGGGTGGCACCAAGTACAGCAGGCTGGTCACCGCCGTGGCCGCGCCGCGCTGAATCAAGAGGTACAGCAGCGAACTGCCGCCCAGCGTCAGCGCCAGCACCGCCCAAGCCAGTGCGCCGATGAATGGCCAGTTCCAGACAATCGCCTCGGTTTCCAGCAGCGCAAACGGCAGGGTCACGACCAGCGCGGCCATCAACTGAACCGTGTTGGCCGTGCGCACGTCGGTCGGCTGCATGAAGCGCTTTTGATACAGCGTGCCAACGGTGATACTGAACAGGGCAAACACCGTGCAACCCAGCGTCAGCATCGTGACTTCGTGGCCGGTGCCGAATTTGCGCGCCACCACCAGCAGCAAGCCGCCCAGGCCCAGCAACAGCCCCAGCCACTGCCGGGGCGTGACTTTATGCTGCCCGGCGCCGCCCGACAGGCCGCTCCAGGAGAGCCACAGCGCCGTCAGCACCGGCTGCAGGCCGACGATGAGAGCCGCCAGCCCCGAACCCATGCCGCCCTTGACCGCCACCCAGACACCGCCCAAATAACCTGCATGCATCAGCACGCCGGTGACGGCCAGATGCAGCCACTGCCCGCGCCCCTGCGGCCAAGCCGCACGCGCCAGTCGGCTCCAGATCAAAAAGCAAACAATCGAAAACACATAACGCAGCGTCAAAAAACTCAGCGGCGGCGCATACGGCAGGCCGAACTTGGCGACGATAAAGCCGGTGCTCCAGATCAGCACAAACACGGCGGGCATGGCCCGGATCAGAGCACCAGAAGACGGCGAGGATGAATTCACGCCGACTCACTTGGTGCGGGCGCGGATTTCGGGAATCGCTTTTTGCAGGTAATACACCATAGACCAGACCGTCAAAATGGCCGACAGCCAGATCAGCCAGGTGCCCCAGACATGGGTGTCGATGATCCCGAACAACATACCGTCAAACAGCAGGAAAGGAATGGCAATCATCTGTACCGTGGTTTTGACCTTACCCAGCATGTGAACGGCCACGCTGCCGGAGGCGCCAATCTGCGCCATCCACTCGCGCAGCGCCGAAATGGCAATTTCCCGGCCAATGATGATGAGCGCCACAAACACATTGGCCCGGTGCAGATCCACCAGCACCAAAAGGCAGGCGCAGACCAGAAATTTGTCCGCCACCGGGTCGAGAAAAGCGCCAAAAGACGACGCCTGATTCAGTTTGCGCGCCAGATAGCCGTCGAGCCAGTCGGTCGCGGCGAACACCATGAACATCACGGTGGCAATCAGGTTTCGCTCAACGTCGGGAATATTCAGATGAAAAACTCCCACGATCAGCGGAATCGCAACGATGCGGGTCCAGGTCATCAAGGTGGGAATGGTCAGAAACATGGCCCCGATTTTGGCATGAGCGGCGACCCCAGCGCAGACCGTTCCAACCCGCGAGCCGGAAAAAGCGGCCCGCATGCCCCGTTTCAGTGCAGGGCGCGGTAAATCTCCCCGGCCAGCTCTCTGGAAATGCCTTCAACTTTGGCGATGTCCTCGACGCTGGCCGCCGCAATGCCGCGCACGCCGCCAAAGCGCTGGAGCAGACTGGCGCGGCGTTTCGGGCCAATCCCGGCAATGTCTTCGAGCCGGCTGCCGCCCACACGCACCTTGGCGCGCCGGGCGCGCATGCCGGTGATCGCAAAACGGTGCGCCTCGTCGCGGATTTGCGCAATCAGCATCAGCGCCGCCGAGTCGCGGCCTAGATAAACCTTTTCACGGCCATCAGCAAACACCAGTTCTTCCAGCCCCACCTTGCGGCCCGCGCCTTTTTCAACGCCTGCAATCAGGCTCAAATCGAGGCCGAGTTCTTCAAACACCTCGCGGGCCACGGAAACCTGGCCTTTGCCGCCATCGACCAGCACCAGATCGGGCAAGGTGGCTTCGCCGTTCCGGGCGGCTTCGGCGAGCTTGCTGTAGCGGCGTGTGAGCACCTGACGCATGGCGGCGTAATCGTCGCCGGGCGTGATGCCTTCGATGTTGTAGCGGCGGTAGTCGGCGTTGTGCATCTTGTGCGCCTTGAACACGACACACGACGCCTGCGTCGCTTCGCCCGCCGTGTGCGAAATGTCGAAGCACTCGATGCGTAGGGCGTCCAGATTGTCCAGCGGAAGCTCCAGCGCTTCGGCCAGCGCGCGGGTTCTGGCCTGCTGCGAGCCTTCTTCGGCGAGCAGCCGGGCGAGCTGCAGCGCGGCGTTTTTCTGCGCCATGTCGAGCCAGAGGCGGCGCTGCGCCTGCGGCTGGTGAATGGCGCTGACTTTGTAACTGACCTGCCCGGTCAGCGCGGCCATCAGCGTTTTGTCCACCAGCTCGCTGCAGACCAGCACGGGCGGCACCGGCACGTCGATGTAATGCTGGGCAATGAAGGCTTCGAGCACCAGCGCTTCGAGGGATTTACCCGCTGGCGCTGGCACCGCTGCGGGCGGATTCGCCGCGTCCGCATCCACGACAGCCGCCTCAGCTGCCGCGCTGGCGGGTTTCAACCCAGTCACCTGTGGCTGCGTCTGAACACTTTCATCGGCATCCAGCGCGGCCATATCGGTGGCGTTTTCGACATGCGCCGGGAAATATGGCCGGTCGCCCAAATGCCGCCCGCCGCGCACCATCGCCAGATTCACGCAGGCTTTGCCGCCCTGCACCTTGACCGCCAGAATGTCCACGTCCACATCGGCATGTTTGCCATCGGTTTCCATAGACTGCTGGTGCAGCACCTTGGACAGCGACATCATCTGGTTGCGCAGTTCTGCGGCCTGCTCGAATTCCAGTTTTTCGGCGTGGGCGAGCATTTTGTGCTCCAGCTCGTGCAGGATTTCCTGCGTCTGGCCTTGCAGAAATCGCTCGGCGTTGGCCGTGTCCAGCGCATATTGTTCGGGCGAAATATGGCCGACACAGGGCGCGGAGCAGCGTTTGATCTGGTACAGCAAACAGGGCCGGGTGCGGTTGTTAAACACCGTGTCTTCGCAGGTGCGCAGTTTAAAAACCTTTTGCAGCAACAAAATCGTGTCCTTCACCGCCCACGAACTCGGGTACGGCCCGAAATAGCGGTGCTTTTTTTCCACCGCGCCCCGGTAGTAGGCGATGCGCGGAAAAGCCGTCCCAGCCGGCGCAGCGCCCGGCGGCTGGGACGAGGCACCGGTCAGTTTCAGATACGGATAGCTTTTGTCGTCCCGAAACAGAATGTTGTATTTGGGGTTGAGCGTCTTGATCAGGTTGTTTTCCAGCAGCAGCGCCTCGGCCTCGGAGCGCACCACCGTGGTTTCCATGCGGACGATTTTGGTCACCATGTGGCCGATGCGCGTGCCGCCGTGGTTTTTCTGGAAATAGCTGGAAACGCGCTTTTTCAGGTTGCCCGCCTTGCCGACATAGAGCACATTGCCTTCGGCATCAAAGTAGCGGTAAACGCCCGGCAGCGGCGGCAGCGCGGCCACGTCGCGCAGCAGTTGGGGATCGAATTCGTGAGGTGCAGTCATGGCGTTGTTCAAGTGAAAAATCGCAGCCCAAGCGGCCAACGGCTATTGTGGACAATTCAGCCATGTTTCAATCCACGCTCCTTGCGGGGCGAATTGGCAGAGGTCACCCCTCTCCCCAACAAATTCTAGCCCCCAGAATGGGGAAGTTTCAGACCGGAGTCAGTTCTTAATGAAGCCAAGTTTGCAATGGGATATTTTTTGCCAGGTTATCGACAATTTTGGCGACATTGGCGTGTGCTGGCGTCTGGCCGCCGATCTGGCTGGGCGCGGCCACGCGGTGCGGCTGTGGGTGGATGATGCGTCGGCGCTGGCCTGGATGGCACCCGGCGGCTGCGATGGCGTGCGCGTTCTAGCGTGGCGCGAGCCGCTGAACTTGTCAGCGGCGCACCTTGACGAGCAGCCGCCCGATGTGATGATCGAAGCCTTTGGCTGCGAGATGCCGCCCGGCTTCATCGCCGCCTGCGCCAGCCACGCCAGCGCGGCGGGTCGCAAGCCGCCAGTCTGGATCAACCTCGAATACCTGTCCGCCGAACCCTACGTCGAGCGCTGCCACGCCCTGCCCTCGCTGGTGCAACGCGGCCCTGCGGCGGGCTGGACGAAATGGTTTTTTTACCCCGGCTTTACCGAGGCGACTGGCGGGCTGCTGCGCGAGCCGGAGCTGGCGGCGCGCCAAGCGGCGTTTGACCGTAGCGCCTGCCTGGCGACGCAGGGCATTGATTGGCGGGGCAACAGTGGCGACACAAACAGCGGCGAAAAACTCATCTCCCTGTTTTGCTACGAACCGCCCGCGCTGGACGCCTTCCTCGCGCAACTGGCCGCGCAGGGGCTGGACGGCGCGCCGGTGCGCCTGCTGGTCGCGGCGGGACGGGCCGAGCAGGCGGTCAAGGCCTTTTTGCGCACGCAAAGCAGCTTGGTGTCGCGTCAAGCAAAAATTGTCGGTTCGTCTCTCTCTGGAGAGAACCGGCTTTTGACGCATGACGCGATACTGGTGAACGGCGCAGACAGCAAGCCGCTGCTGTCAATTTCTTATCTGCCCCTGCTCACGCAAGCCGAGTTTGACCATCTGCTCTGGGCCTGCGACCTCAATTTTGTGCGCGGGGAAGACTCGCTGGTACGCGCCCTGTGGGCCGCAAAACCCTTCATCTGGCATATCTACCCGCAGGACGACGACGCCCATCTGGTCAAGCTGCACGCTTTTTTAGACAGGCTGGGCGCGCCGCCTTCGCTGCGCGCTTTTCATGCCCGCTGGAACCAAGGCGGCAGCGAACCGCAAAGCGCTGCAATGGTGCCGCCAGACCTGCCCGCCTGGCGCGCCTGCGCTCTGGCCGCCCGCGCCCGCCTGGTGGCCCAAGACGACCTGGCCGCCCGCTTGCTGGGGTTTGTGGCAAAAAAACGCTAAAATCATGGGCTTTGCGGCTGCGCCCGACGGGCCAGCACATCACTTCATCACCCCAACCTGCCGCAGCACCTGCATATTTTTTGCAAGCGTTTAGCGGTTCACCCTAGTCAAAAACTGCTATGAAAATCGCTCAAGAAATCCGCGCCGGTAACGTCATCATGCACGGCAAGGACCCAATGGTCGTGCTCAAGACCGAATACAGCCGGGGCGGGCGCAATTCCGCCACCGTGCGCATGAAGCTCAAAAGCCTGATCGCCAACTTCAACACCGAGCAGGTTTTCAAGGCCGATGACAAGCTCGATCAGGTCATCCTGGACAAGAAGGACTGCACCTATTCCTACTTTGCCGACCCGATGTACATCTGCATGGACTCCGAGTACAACCAGTACGAAGTCGAAGCCGAAAACATGGGCGACGCCCTGAACTACCTGCAAGACGGCATGGAACTCGAAGTGGTGTTCTATGACGGCAAGGCCATTTCGGTCGAAGTGCCCACCAGCGTGCAGCGCGAAATCACCTGGACTGAGCCCGCCGTCAAGGGCGACACGTCCGGCAAGGTGCTCAAGCCCGCCAAACTGGCCACCGGCTTTGAAATCGGCGTGCCAATTTTTGTCGCGCAAGGCGATGTGGTTGAAATCGACACCCGCACCGGCGAATATCGCAAGCGCGTCTAAAAAACCAGCCTTCACCGGCTCACACAAAAAGGCTCCTTCGGGAGCCTTTTTTTATGGACGCTCCCGCAAAAGCGGCATCAACCGTCTTTATGATGACCCGGTCAGCAATGGCGTTTTTTCTTTCTGTGCTTACAGCGTGGCCCTGCGGCTAGACGCAGGGTGACACGCCTTATTGACCAAGGGCTTATGGAACAGACACAAGACATTTCGGAAGACCGCCTGGCCCACGCCTGGGCTGAGCTGCAGGCGCACGCCACCACCACCGCCCCGCTGCGCCCCGATGCCAACCGGCTCGCCTTCGCCGACCCCGAGTTCCTGCTGCGGCGCGAAACCCGCGCCGTGCGCATCCAGCTCGAAATGCTCAAGCCTGAAATCGACCAGCATCAGCAGGGCATTGAAAACACCATCGTCGTGTTTGGCAGCGCCCGCTTTCCGGCACCCGAGCAGGCCAGCGCCGCCATGCAAGTGGCCGAAGAAAGCGGCGATCAGGCCGCGCTGGCGCTGGCGCGCCGCCATGTGCGAAACGCCCACTACTACGAGCAGGCGCGCCAGTTTGCCCGCATGGTCGCCACCTACAGCAACCCGCGCCCGCTGGCTGAGCAGCTGTTTATCTGCACCGGCGGCGGCCCCGGCATCATGGAAGCGGCCAACCGGGGCGCGCAGGAAATGGGCGCGCTGACCGTCGGGCTGAACATCGTGCTGCCGCACGAGCAGTCGTCGAACCCGTACATTTCGCCCTCGCTGAACTTTAAATTTCACTACTTTGCGCTGCGCAAGATGCACTTCATGATGCGCGCCAAGGCGCTGGTGGCTTTTCCGGGCGGCTTTGGCACGCTCGACGAGCTGTTCGAGGTCATCACCTTGGTGCAAACCAAAAAAGCCAAGCCAGTGCCCATCATTTTGTTCGGCTCCGACTACTGGAAACGCCTTTTAAATCTGGACGTGATGATCGAGGAAGGGGCGATTTCGCCGCAAGACCTGAATCTGTTCCAGTACGTCGATGAGCCGCAAGACGCCTGGGACGCGATCAAGGCTTTTTACGAGCTGTAGCGCGAAGCCAGCACCGCCGCATTGAGCGGCGTCAGCGGCGGCTGGCCGGTGAAAAAGGCAATTAAATTGTCCGCCGCCAGATTGGCCATCGCCAGCCGCGTCGGCAGGCTGGCGCTGGCAATATGCGGCGTCAGCACCACGTTGTCCAGCGCCAGCAAATCGGGGTGAATCGCTGGTTCGCCCTCAAACACATCCAGCCCCGCCGCCGCAATCGTTTGATCGCGCAAGGCCGCCGCCAGCGCCGCATCATCGACAATGCCGCCGCGCGCGATGTTGACCAGCGTGGCCGTCGGTTTCATCAACGCCAATTCGGCTGCGCCAATGGCGTGGTGCGACGTGGGCGAATACGGCAGCACCAGCACCAGATGATCCGCCGTGGCCAGCAGTTCTTCCTTGCTGACGTAAGCGGCCTTGCACTCGGCTTCCAGCGTCGCATCGAGCCGGGAGCGGTTGTGGTAAATCACCTTCATGCCAAAGCCAAACGCGCCGCGCCGCGCAATGCCCTGGCCGATGCGGCCCATGCCCAGAATGCCCAGCGTCGCGCCGTGAATGTCGGAGCCAGCAAACAGGTCGTAGCGCCACTTCGTCCACTTTCCGGCGCGCAGGAAATGCTCGCTTTCGGTGATGCGCCGGGCCGTCGCCATCAACAATGCAAAACCAAAATCGGCGGTGGTTTCGGTCAGCACGTCGGGCGCGTTGGTGGCCAGAACGCCCGCCACCGTCATGGCGGCCACGTCAAAATTGTTGTAGCCCACGGCCATGTTGGCGCAGATTTTGAGCTGCGGGCAGGCCGCGAGCACTTGCGCGTCGATGCGCTCGCCGGTCGTGGTGAAAGCGCCGTCTTTGCCCTGCAAACGCGCCGTCAGTTCGGCCTGGCTCCAGATGGTGTCGGCCTGATTGGACTCCACCTCAAAATGCTGTTCGAGGCGCGCAATCACCTCGGGGAAAACAGCGCGGGCGATCAGGATTTTGGGCAGGGCCATGAAGAGTGCTCCTTTTTATTTGAACCAGAGAAAAGTCATGAGCATGAACAGCGGCACCAGCACGGCACCCGACCACAGCATGTAGCCGAAAAACCCCGGCATCTTCACACCACGCTGCTGCGCAATGGCCTTCACCATCAAATTGGGCGCGTTACCGATGTAGGTATTGGCGCCCATGAACACCGCGCCTGCCGACATCGCTGCCAGCGTGGAGGCCAAAACGCCCATCATCGCCTGCGGATCGCCCCCGGCGGTGTTGAAAAACACCAGATAAGTCGGCGCGTTGTCCAGAAAAGAACTGAGCAGCCCGGTGGCCCAAAAATACATCGCCGGGTCGGGCGTGCCATCGGGCCGCGTCACCGCCGACACCACGGCGCCGAACGGCCCGCTGACGCCCGCCTTGAGCATGGCAATCACCGGAATGATGGTTAGAAAAATGCCCGCAAACAGCTTGGCGACTTCCTGCATCGGACTCCAGGAGAACTGGTTGTCGGCATGCACCTGGGCCGAGGTGATTTTGAGCGACAGCAGCGTGATCGCAATCAGCCCCCCGTCGCGCACCAGACCGGGCAGGCCGATGTGGGTGCCAGCGATCTCCCACGCCAGCGCAGACTTCCACACGCCGCTCAGCAACACCAGCCCCGCCACAGCGCCTAGCAGCCAGAAGTTGGCCGCGCCATCAAAGCCGAGGCGGGGCGTATCCAGCGTCGGATCGAGCGGGCGGACTTCTTCGCGATGGCGGTAAAACCAGGCGTCCAGCGCATAAAAAATGGCCAGCAGCGTGACGATTAAAAACAGGGTTTGCGGCCAGAGATGGCGCGCTGTCCAGAAAAAATCCACACCTTTGAGAAAACCCAGAAACAAAGGCGGATCGCCCAACGGCGTGAGCGCGCCGCCCGCATTAGAAACAATGAAGATGAAAAACACCACCACATGCGCGTTGTGGACACGGTTGTCGTTGGCCCGGATCAGCGGGCGAATCAACAGCATGGACGCGCCGGTGGTGCCCATGAAGCTGGCCAGCACCGCGCCGATGGCCAAAATGGCCGTGTTCAGCGCCGCGCTGCCGGGCAGATTGCCCCGAATATGAATGCCGCCCGCCACAGTGAACAGCGCCGTGAGCAGCAAAATGAACGGGATGTATTCGGCCAGCAGCACATGCACCAGGCTCATGCCCGCCAAAGCGGGGCCGTGTACCAGCGCCAAAGGCAGCAAAAACGCCAGCGCCCAGGCGGCGGACACCTTGCCGTCGTGCCGGTGCCAAAAAACCGGTGCCAGCAGCGGCAGCAGGGCAATCGACAGCAGCAGGCCCGCAAAAGGCAAACCCCACAGCGTCGAGAGCTGGCTGCCGTCCAGCTCAGCGGCGAACGACACGCCGGGCCAGAACAGCACCAGCCCCAGAGCGGCCAGCCAGCGCGAAGTTTTCATGGCGTTTTTGGTAATGCGCGCATTTTTTGGCGGCGGGCGTGGCCCCGTCAAATCATGTGCCGAGGAAATCGACTTCAAACAGCAGCGTGGCGTTCGGCGGAATCACGCCGCCCGCGCCGCGTGCGCCGTAGCCCAGTGCCGCCGGAATGACCAGGCGGCGCGTGCCGCCGACCGACATGCCCTGCACGCCTTCGTCCCAGCCCTTGATAACTTCACCGGCGCCCAGCGAAAACTGGAACGGCTGGCCACGGTCCTTGCTGGAGTCGAACTTGGCGCCCTGCACGCCGTCATTGAAAAGCCAGCCGGTGTAGTGAACCTTGACGTATTGCCCCGCCTTGGCGATGGCGCCGGTGCCCAGCACGGTGTCTTCGTATTGCAGTCCCGAAGGAGTGGTGGTGATGCTCATGGCAGTGTCCTTGTAAAAAATGAAATAAAAAAAGAGTCCTGAAAAACCAGCGCCAGCCGCTCAGCCAGGCCGTTTTTCAAGCGCCCCCGACTTTACCCGCAACCGGCGGGCGGCCAATGGCAGCGCCAGCCGCCTTCGCGTTCAGTCCAGCCAGGTCGTGAACTCGGCGGCGCTGACACGCGGCGTGCGGAAGGTGTTGACCTTCGCCGTTTCATCCGCGTAGCCCAGCGCGATGGCGCAGACCAGCATTTCGCTCTCGCCCGCGCCGATGTGCGGCAGCACGATGCTGGAAAAGCCGTTCCATGCCGCCTGCGGGCAGGTGTGCAGGCCGTGGCCGCGTGCGGCAATCATCAGGTTTTCCATGAACATGCCGTAGTCCAGCAGCGAGCCGCGCCCCATCACCTTGTCAATCGTGAACAGCAGCGCCACCGGGGCGTCAAAAAAGCGGTAATTGCGCTGGTGCTGCAGGTGCATTTTGTCTTTGTCGCCCTTGGTGATGCCGAGCAGGCCGTACAGCCCCCAGCCGTTTTCGCGGCGGCGGTCGATGTAGGGCGAGACCCATTTTTCGGGGTAATAGTCGTAAGGCTCGGGGTATTGGGCGGCCAGCGACGGGTCGGCGCGCAGCGCATCGTGGGCTTGGCAGACTTTTTCGACCAGCGTGTCGCGGCTCGCGCCCTGCAGTACATAAGCTTTCCACGGCTGGGTGTT
>CAIYKK010000626.1 GCA_903926695.1 uncultured Burkholderiales bacterium | reverse complement strand
CGCTGCCAGTGCCGCTGGTGTGGCAGTTTCGTGGTCTGTTGGGATGGAGTGTGGGCGTGGGCGTTTATTTGGCGTTGGCCTGGTGGTTGTGCGAGCGGTTTGACGCCAAACGGACCCGCGAGCGGGCGCAGGCGCAGGATGAACCCAGCGTGGTGCTATTTTTTCTGATGCTGTTGGCCGCGATGGCTTGCGTGGCGGCCATCGTCGTCGTGATGCAGCAAGGCAAGGACTTTTCTGGTACCGAGCGCACGCTGCACATCGCGGTGTCGGTGATAGCGCTGATTGCCTCTTGGCTATTCATCCAGACGATTTTTGCATTTCGCTATGCTCACCGCTATTACCAGGAAGAAAAGCTCGACGAACCTGATGGACCGGGCCTGCAGTTTCCCGGAGGACTCGATCCGGACTATTTTGATTTTCTGTATTACGCCCATGTGGTCGGCATGACCTCGCAGGTGTCCGATGTGCAGGTCACCTCGCGCGAGATGCGCCGGCTTACGCTGGTCCACAGTGTATTGTCCTTTGGGTTCAACATGCTGGTCCTCGCGCTCAGCATCAATGTGGTGGCTGGAGCCTTGCAGTAGTGAAGATCAGGCGCACGACCAGCGGCAGCGAGCGCTTATTGCATAAGACCAAAATACCAAGGAAGCGTCTCGACAAGTGGCCCTTAACCACTGGGCTTTGATAATCATTGCACTTTGGGAAGTGCTTTGCACAAATTCACCTTGGCAGATTTTTAAGGAAGCACAGGAAACTCCAGTAGAAACTCAGCACCGCCATCAGGGTGGTTGCGCACGCGCAAGGTGCCGCCATGCTGCTCCACAATGCCGTAGCTGATCGATAGGCCCAAGCCAGTGCCTTTGCCCACTGGTTTGGTGGTGAAAAAGGGGTCAAAGATACGTGACAAATGGTCTGGCGCGATGCCTGGACCGTTGTCGCGCAGGCGTAGCTGGACGCTGTTGCCCACCAGCTCGGTATGGATCCATACCGCAGGGGCCGTGTGGTTCGTACTCGTGGCTGCGTCCTGCGCGTTTTGCAACAAGTTCATCATTACCTGCTGCAACTGGCCGGCGCTCCCCGTTACGCTGCAAGGTGGGCCCGGTTCCCAATTCATCTCAAAACCAGGCACTGCGCCTTTACGTATCCAGTGAATGGCTCGCTTGATCACCTCGTTCAAATTGACTGGCACGCGTGCTTCTGGATCTACAGCTGAAAATCGTTTCAGGCCATTCACTATATCGGCTGTGCGCTGCGCTCCTTCAAGCGTACCTTCGATCAGCGAAGGCAGGTCGTTCAGCAGATGTTCAATGCGCAACCTGCCACGTAGTTCTTCGAGTTGCTGGGGGTTATCTCCCGCATGGACAGCGGCCAGATAGCTGCGCAATCGGTCGCTATAGCGGCTCAGCGCATGCACATTGCCCAGCACAAAACTGATGGGGTTGTTGAGTTCATGGGCGACTCCCGCCACCAAGCGGCCCAACGACGCCATTTTTTCGGAATGCAGTAACTGCTGCTGGGCACGTTTGAGTGCTTCGTGCGCGTTGCGCAACTCATGGTAGGCGTGTTTTATCTCGGCCGTGGGCCTTGCGACGAACACCGTGCCGACCCGGTGCCCGCTGGCTGCTACACGAGGCGTGCAATTGGCATCTACTGGCACGCTTTGGCGCTGCGAATCAAGTAAATTGAGTTCCAGCCCTTCCCCGCGGCGCGGCGGGTTGGCTTTGTCCAGCACGGTGCGAGCGCGCTCCACGCTGAGCGGATCGGCTAGCAAGTCATAAAAGGACGTTCCGCGCAACTCAGCATCGTTGCTGCCCACCAGTTCACAAAGCGCAGCATTGGTTTCCTCGATCACCCCGCGCTCATTGCACACCAGCAGCACGTCCGACATTGCCGAAAGCACACTGAAAATGAATTGCTGCGACTGCTCGAGTTCGGCATTTTTTTTCTCCAGCTCGATTTCTTCATGAATCAACTGTGAATACACCTCGTCCATTTTCTGGATCACGTCCAGCCAAGTCGATTCGTCCACGCCCTCCATAGGACCACCTG
>CAIYKK010000625.1 GCA_903926695.1 uncultured Burkholderiales bacterium | reverse complement strand
CGGGCTGACGTGGCTGGCGCGCAGAAAGTCAAGCAGGCTTTCGCGGCGGCCATTGCTTTCGGCGAGCAGCAAGACGCGCTGGGTCGTATTTTTGGCGTGGGTTTTGAAGCGGGCCAGCGGGTCATCGGCACCGCGCACCACGGCCATCGCGGGCAGGGCGGCAAATCCGGCAGCTGGGGCGCTGGCTGACGTGGTTGCTGGCTGCGTTGTTCCGTCGCCCTCGGGGCGCGGGGTTGGCGCTCTCAAGGCCAGCTGCGCGTAGCCATTGGCCTGGGCGTAAAACTGCTCGGTGCTTAAAAAAAGCGACTCGGGCGGCAGCGCCGGGCGGTCGGGCGCATCTTTCACTAGCCGGTAGCGGGCTTGGGTGTCTTGCCAGAAGCGTTGAAATGCCGGTTCCAGATCGCCGTGCAGCACGATGGTCGCTTTGAGGCCGAGGTAGTCGAAGACGGTGGCGGTGTCGTCGAAAAACAGCGGCAGGTAGTACTCGATGCCCGCCGTGGCGACGCCGTTGCCGATGTCTTTGTAAATGCGGCTTTTGGTCGGGTCACCTTCTAATAACTCGCGCCAGCGGCTGCGGAATTTGGCGCGGGCAGCGTCGTCCATCGGGAACTCGCGCCCCGGCAGCAGGCGCACTTCCGGCACCGGGTAGAGGCTGCGCTGGCTGTCCGGGTCAAAAGTGCGTATCGAGTCGATTTCGTCATCGAACAGATCGACGCGGTAAGGCATCGGCGAGCCCATCGGAAACAGGTCGATCAGCCCGCCGCGCACCGCGTATTCGCCGGGGCTGACGACTTGCGTGACGTGGCTGTAACCGGCAAGGGTCAGCTGCGCCTTGAATTTCGCCTCGTCCAGCTTTTGCTTGACCTTGAATTCAAAGGTGTAGCCCGCCAGAAAAGCGGGCGGCGCGAGCCGGTACAGCGCCGTGGTGGCGGGCACGATGACCACATCGGCCCCCGTGTTTTTATCACGCTGCTGGATGCGCCAGAGCGTGGCCAAGCGCTCGCTGATCAAATCCTGGTGCGGCGAAAACGTGTCGTAAGGCAGCGTTTCCCAGTCGGGGAACATGGCGCAGCGCAGGTCGGGCGCAAAAAATGCCATCTCGTCCATCAACCGCTGGGCCGTGGCGGCGTCGGCGGTGATCAGGGCGGTGAGCTTGCCAGCGGCTTTCTCGCGCTGCGCCAGTCGCGCCAGCAGCAGGGCATCGGCGGAGCCAGCGGGCTGGGGCAGGGTGTAGCGTTTGCCAATAACGAGGGATGGAAGGTGCATGCGGGCGATTTTAGAATTTAAGATGCGGCGATGACGCCAAACTTCACCGATACCCATTTCAGCCCGTTTTTTCAGCCGCGATTTTTTGCCTTGATTCCCTGCGCCGGGCAGGGCAGTCGTGCGGGTGCCGCGCCGTCCGGGCTGGCCAAGCAGTACCGCAGCGTCGCCGGTCAGGCGATGGTGATGCACACGCTGGCCGCTTTCGGGGCGGTGGCGCGGCTGGCGCGCACGCTGGTCGTCGTGGCGTCCAGCGATGATTTTCTGGAGCCGACGCAGGCACTGTCGTTTGAAGTGGCGGCCTGCGGCGGTGCAAGCCGGGCGGCGAGTGTGCGTAACGGGCTGGACGCGTTGCTGGTTTCCGGCGCGACTGCCGAGGATTGGGTGCTGGTTCACGACGCGGCCCGCTGCCTGATCACGCCCGCGCAGATCAACGCGCTGATAGACGCCTGCCAGCACGACGCAGTGGGCGGCTTGCTGGCGCACAAGCTGCCGGACACGCTCAAATGCGAAGGCGCTTTAGGTTTAGGCCAACAAGGCCGCGTTGCCGCGACGCTGGAGCGCGGCGACAAATGGCTGGCCCAGACGCCGCAGATGTTTCGCATCGGCTTGTTGATGCGGGCGCTGGACGCGGCGGGCACGGCGGTCACCGACGAGTCCAGCGCCGTGGAGGCGCTGGGGCTGGCGCCCAAGTTAGTGCCGGGTAGCGCGCAAAACTTCAAGGTGACGTACCCGGAAGACTTCGCGCTGGCCGAGGCTGTCTTACTGAGCCGGGGCAGCGCGTGCGGATCGGTCGACCGGGCGTTTGGTGCCGCTGCTGTAGGCGGCGCGGCAAGCGGTTTTGTGAGCCTTGCGGTTCTGACTCCAGCGGCTGGCCTTGAATTCTGTGAGTTGTGAGGCAGGCTCAGTTATTCTGTTATTCCATTTTTTTGATTTTCTTGCCCCGAAAGCCTTGCCCATGACTTCTGACTCGACTGCCACACGCCCGCCCTTTCGCATCGGCGAAGGCTGGGATTGCCATGCGCTGGTGCCGGGGCGCAAGCTGATTCTCGGCGGCGTGG
>CAIYKK010000624.1 GCA_903926695.1 uncultured Burkholderiales bacterium | reverse complement strand
GTTGTTGAGCTGGAGCGTGTAGCCGACGCCGTGCGGGTCGCTGGACAGACGCTGCGGCTGGTGGCGCACCGTCTGCCCGTGGGCACCAATGGCTTGAATTTGATCGGGGGAAATGCCTTGGCTGGCTGCGCTCTGCAGCAGCCTGCCCACCAGCCGTGCATAGACTGCCGCCAACTGACTGCCCGCCAGCGCGGCGCGGTGCAGTTCGTTGAATCCGGGGGTGTTAAGCGCCAGCAACTCGGCGCGGAAGCCATCGGGAAACGGCTCGCTGGCGCTGGCGATCACTTGAAGCGACGGGCCTGAAAAATCCACCAGCACCCCGTCGGCACCGTCGAGCGAGGTGCCTGACATCAGGCCAATGGCGCAGTGGCGCATGAGGTGCGCTGCGGGCTTATTCTGTCCGGCTTTGCACAATGCTGGCGGCGGCCTGCAACTGGTTGCGCACGTCGGCGGCCAGCACCTTGAATTTTGGCAAGGCTGCGCTGGCCAGCGCAACGGTGCCGCTTTGTTTGGCAATAGTCATCGGGTCGTGCTGCACGCCGTTGACGCGCACTTCAAAGTGCAGGTGCGGGCCGGTCGCCCAGCCGGTCGAGCCGACCAGCCCGATGGTTTCGCCTTGGCTGACTTTTTCGCCACGCGCCACGCTGATTTTGCTCAGGTGGGCATAAACCGTTTCGTTGCCGTTCTGGTGTTTGATGAACACCACATTGCCGTAGCCGTTTTGCACGCCGGCAAACGTGACCATGCCATCGCCCACGGTGCGCGCCGGGGTGCCAGTGGTGGCGGCAAAGTCAGTGCCCAAGTGGGCGCGCCACTGCTGCAGAATGGGGTGAAAGCGCATCGCAAAGCCGCTGCTCACACGCGAAAATTCAACCGGCGAACTCAGAAAACCGCGCCGCATGCTCTGGCCGTCCAGCGTGTAGTAGCCGCCTTTTTCCTGGCCGGGCGGCTGGAACCACATCGCCTGAAAAGTCTTGCCGTCGTTGACAAATTCAGCCGATAGCACCTTGCCGGTGCGCATCGTCTCGCCATCGGCTTCGCGGGTTTCGTACACCACGCTGAAGCGATCGCCCTTTTGCAGTGAGCTGCGGAAATCAATGTCGCCCGAGAAAATTTCGGCGATTTGCGTGCCGACGCTGTCGGGCAGGCGCGCATCGTCAATGGCGCCGAACAGCGAGGTTTGAATGGTGGCGCTAGCCAGACGCGACGAGTAGGTGTAAGGCGCCCGCTCAATGCGCGAGGTAAAACCCGTTTTGCCATCGACCACCGTGCGCTCAATCACCAGGCGCTGGAACATGGTTTCGTCGTCGGTGGTGGCGCGCATCGTGAGCTTGAGCAGCTTTTGGCTGTCGCTGGCTTCGGCGGTGATCATGCGGCCGGGGCGGCCCAGCAGCATGAGGGAGTTTTCGTCGGTGCGCAAAAATTCGGCGGCTTGCGGGTCGTTCAGGTACAGGCGCTTGAGGATGGCGTTGGTGGTGTCGCTGGTGCGCGTGGTTTCGGTGCGGTACAGCTTGAAGCTGTGATCCAGCAGCGCGTCGGCTTGCGGCTGGATGGGCAGGGGCTGGACGGTTTCGAGGACTTCGCGCACCGGCAGTTTGGCCGCGTCGGGTGCCAGCGGTGCAACCCCGAAGGCGGTCACGCCGGTGCCCAGCAACAGCACGGCCAGAGCGGCGGTGATGCGTTTGGGGTGGCTGCGCAGGCTTTGGGCCGTGGCGGACAGCAGGCGGTTGAGGGTCAGGCGTTGGTGGGTGGAGACGGGCAGGCGCAAAGTGGAATTCCCAACTAAAGTGCGTCTGGCTGCTAGGACGTGCCGGACTGCGATAGAAGAAAGAACATCGCTAACTGGCCCCGTGTGCTTGTCAGGCAAGGGGCGGGTCAACGGGCTGAAGAATCTTGGTTTCCACATCAGCACCCTAGTAGGCCTATTAAAATGGCCTGCTGACGTAGGAAAACCACAATTATATCTGCCGGACAAAATCTTGTCCCTAAAAATCACTTTATGACTCAAAACCATGCTAAAAAATTTCCGGTCACTGATCGGGTTCAGGCAGCGCTGGCCGTCACTCTGCGGGGCTGCGAAGAGCTGATTCCGCAGGAAGAATGGGTCAAAAAACTCGCCCGTTCCGAAGCGACCGGCGTGCCACTGCGTATCAAGCTCGGGCTGGACCCGACAGCGCCCGACATCCACATCGGCCACACCGTGGTGCTGAACAAAATGCGCCAATTGCAGGACTTGGGCCATCAAGTCATCTTCTTGATTGGCGACTTCACCAGCCTGATTGGCGACCCGTCCGGGCGCAACACCACACGCCCGCCGCTCACGCCCGAGCAAATCAAGGTCAACGCCGAAACCTATTACCGCCAGGCCAGCCTGGTGCTGGACCCGCAAAAAACCGAAATCCGCTACAACAGCGAGTGGTGCGAGCCGCTGGGCGCGACCGGCATGATCCAGCTCGCTTCGCGCTACACCGTGGCGCGCATGATGGAGCGCAACGATTTTCACGACCGCTTCAAGGCCGGAACGCCGATCAGCGTGCATGAGTTTTTGTACCCGCTGATGCAGGGCTACGACTCGGTGGCTTTGAAAAGCGATCTGGAACTCGGCGGCACCGACCAGAAATTCAACCTGCTCATGGGCCGTCATCTGCAGGCCGAATACGGCCAGGAGCCG
>CAIYKK010000623.1 GCA_903926695.1 uncultured Burkholderiales bacterium | reverse complement strand
GCCCTGTGCGCCACCTTGCTTGAGGTGCGCCGCGTGTTAAAGCCGAATGGGCGCTTTTACCTGATGGACTTTGGGCGGCTCAAGCGGCTCAGCACCCAGCGTTTCCTGGCCGATGACCTGCGACAGTCGCCGCAATTTACCGAGGATTATTTCAACTCACTGCGGGCCGCATTCAGTGTGGATGAGTTGACGGCTGCCATGGCACCGTTGGGCCCCAACGTGCAGCGCCATGTGACCGTGCTGGCACCGTTCATTGTGGTGTTCAGAAGTACCTTTCAGCGCCCGATAGATCCGTCAACGTTGCAGCGCGCGAAGGAGGCATTTGCCAAGCTGTCGCCTGCGCAGCTGGCTAATTTCCGCAGCGTGGCCAACTGGTTTAAGGGCAGCGGCTACGCCTTGCCCTGCGACTTGGGTTAGGGCCGGGATGCGTCCGCGCGCCGTGCGTTGAACACCGGTTGCGCATACAGCTGCAAGAGCGCCTCACGGGTCAGATCGCTGGCCAATCCCATGGCAGTCAACTCAGCAACCTGGTTTTCAATCAGGTCCAAAAAAGCCTGCGCGTAGGGTGTATCCATGTTCCAAGGGCTCTGGGTCAGCAGGGCATGGGCGATCTGGTTGCTGCCCCAGGCGCGATAGTTGCTCCAGATTTGCGCATCAATCTTGTCAGCGATTTCTTGCACCACATCCGTGTCGGCGGCGCCGTCCAGGCGGATTTCCTTGCCGAACGCCAGGTGGACATGCCCTTTGTTGGCGACCAGGCTGTCACGGATTTGCACCACGTCTTCACCGGCGGTCTTTTGGTATTTGCTGTGTGTGCGTCGCAGCAGGGTTTCGCGCACCTTGTGCGTGGCACAGGGCTCAAATTCGTAGGAAATAGCGACCGGCACAATGTGCAGCTTTTCGAAATCAGCGCGGGTCTTGGCGCCAGCCAGACCCAGCATCTTGATAATGGCCGGGTCGGTGTGGTCGTTGCCGTCCTTGGTGCGACCGGGGCTTTGTGACAACCAGACCGAATAACGCTGTTCATCGATTTGCCGCGCCAGGTAGGCTGCCACGAGCTGGGCGTTGGCGTAAACATCACGACGTGCGCCACTGCGTTTGATGACGACACCATTGAGCAGCAGCATCAACTCGGAGACGCCGGGCGTGGTCATCAGGTTGTCGCCCACACAGACCTTGCAGGTGCCACGGCCGCTGGACAGCAGGTTCAGCGAGACCAGCGCGGCATCGGTGACGATGCAGCGGTGGTTGGAGATGAACAGAAACTTGCGATCAGTCGGGAGTTGATCCAGTCCGGAAATGCTCAGGCCCTGCGAGGTCTCGCGCAGAATGCGCTGAAGCATCGGATTGACGTAGGCGAACTGAAAGTCCTCGGTGCCGCAAAAGGCATTGGTTTGCTCGACCACGGCCGGGCGGGAAAGTTCAGGAAAACACCAAGGCAAGATGGTGTCGGCCAGGGGCGTGGCAAAGAACTGGTCACGACAGAGCGCAAATTCGGCGGGACTGTCAACGGTGCGCTGGGTTGTTGCGCTCAGGTGGTTTTGTTTCATACTTGGCGCGGGTTAAACCATGCCGCCGTTGACCGAGATGACTTGGCCGGTGATGTAAGCCGCGTTGTCCGAGGCCAGAAACCCCACCAGCGCTGCAACTTCGTCCGGCTTTCCGGCGCGTTTCATGGGCACCAGGTTGGCAATGGCGGTGCTGTCAAAGACGTCTTTGGCCATGCCCGAGCTGATG
>CAIYKK010000622.1 GCA_903926695.1 uncultured Burkholderiales bacterium | reverse complement strand
GCCATCGCCGGTGATTTCGGTGGTCTGCGCGTGGGTGAACACCGTCACGTTGGGCAGGCTGTGCAGCTTGCGCTGCAGCACGGCGTCGGCGCGCAGTGCGGTGCCAAACTCGATCAAGGTGACATGGCCGACGATGCCCGCCAGATCAATCGCCGCTTCAACGCCCGAGTTGCCGCCGCCAATCACCGCCACGCGTTTGTTTTTAAACAGTGGGCCGTCGCAGTGCGGGCAGTAGGCCACGCCTTTGTTTTTGTATTCCTGCTCGCCGGGCACGTTGATGTTGCGCCAGCGCGCGCCGGTGGACAAAATCACCGTTTTGCTTTTCAGCGATACGCCGCTGGCGAGCTGGATTTCGATCAGGCCGTTGCCTGTGATCTCGCTGGGAATCAAGGCTTTGGCGCGCTGCAGGTTCATGATGTCCACCTCGTAGGCGCGCACATGCTGCTCCAGCGCCAGCGCAAACTGCGGGCCGTTTGTTTCTTTCACCGAGATGAAATTTTCAATGCCCATCGTGTCCAGCACCTGACCGCCAAAACGCTCGGCGACCACGCCGGTGCGGATGCCCTTGCGCGCCGCATAGACCGCCGCCGCCGCGCCCGCCGGGCCGCCGCCGACGATCAGCACATCAAACGCCTCTTTGGCGGCGATTTTTTTCGCTTCGCGCTCGGTGCCGCTGGAGTCGATTTTGGCGAGGATTTCTTCCAGGCTCATGCGGCCCTGGCTGAATTCGGCGCCATTTAAAAACACGGTGGGAACGGCCATGATCTGGCGTGCTTTCACTTCGTCCTGAAACAGTGCGCCGTCGATCATTGTGGTTTTGATGCGCGGGTTTTGCACCGCCATCAGATTCAGCGCCTGCACCACGTCCGGGCAGCTGTGGCAACTCAACGAAACATAAATTTCAAATTCAAAATCGCCGTCCAGGGCGCGGATCTGTTCCAGAATCGCCTGCTCGACCTTGGGCGGGTAGCCGCCGGTCTGCAGCAGCGCCAAAATCAACGAGGTGAATTCATGACCCATCGGCAGACCGGCAAAACGCGGGCCGGTGTTTTCGCCGGGGCGGTTAATGGAAAACGACGGTTTTCGCTGGCTGTCATCGCGGCTTTCGCTGACCGTGACCAGCGGCGAGACATCGGTGATGTCTTTGAGCAGGGACTGCAGCTGGCTCGATGCCGCGCTGTCGTCGAGCGAAGCGACGATCTCAACGGGCTGCGTGGCGCGTTCGAGGTAGCTTTTGAGTTGACTTTTGGTGCTGGCGTCGAGCATGGCGGACTCACTTTCAAAATACACGGGGGAATAAAAAAGCCCAGACGCAAACACGCCTGGGCTGTGGCGCGAACGAGTCGGCTTAGATTTTGCCGACGAGGTCGAACGATGGGGTCAGCGTGGCCGAGCCTTCGTTCCACTTGGCGGGGCAGACTTCGCCGGGGTGCGAGGCGACGTACTGGGCGGCCTTGACCTTGCGCAGCAGCTCTTCGGCGTTGCGGCCAATGCCTTCGGCGGTCACTTCGACGGCCTGGATCACGCCTTGCGGATCAACGATGAAGGTGCCACGGTCAGCCAGGCCCAT
>CAIYKK010000621.1 GCA_903926695.1 uncultured Burkholderiales bacterium | reverse complement strand
GACGCCGAGGCCACGCGCCAACTGCTGGCGCGCTGGTTTCCCGGTGCCGACGCGGCGCTCGGGCTGGACTGGCCCGCGCTGGCGGGTGCCAACCGCATCGAATCGCGCAGCGACGAAATCGAGGAAGTCGCCAGCCTGCTGCGCCAGCATGCGGCCCGCGCTGCCGGGCCGAAAGAAGCCAGCGACGCCATCGCCTGGGCGCTGGCCTGCGCCAGTCTGGGTCAAAATCATCTGTGGCAGGATTTGGGCCTGCCGTCGCGCAATGAACTTTCCGCGCTCATCGGCCACTGGTTTCCCAGTCTGGCCGCCAAAAACACGCACAACATGAAGTGGAAAAAGTTTTTCTACAAGCAGCTGTGCGAGCGCGAGGACATCATGATCTGCAAAGCGCCGACCTGCGGCGTCTGTAGCGATCACGGTCTGTGCTTTGGCCCGGAAGACGGCCACGCGATCAAGGCAGTTTTTCACCCAGTTTCAGCGGCACTCGGTTGAGCAAGTTTTTCGGTTGCTACGATTCGCGCAGCAAAAACCGGTCCACGCTGTCATGCGCAATGCCCATCACTTGCGACAGCCGCATGCAGGTGGTTGAGTTGGGCTTACTTATATGTAGAGTCCCTGACGATTGTGGACAGATCGAGCCAGTACGCTCGTCCGCCAGTCAGCTCCTCAACACGTCCATTTCTTGCTGCAGGCGCCTCAAGGAAGCTGCAAGATCGGCTGGCTTTCCAGCTTTCATGGCTCGCAAAGCAGTGCGAGCCATCTGGCCAAGCGCTGTGTAACCGTAACTGCCTGCCGCACCGGCCAGGCGGTGCAGCGCCCCATGCAGGGCGGTGGCGTCGGGCGCGGCCTCAATCTCATGCTGGCGCCTGGGCAGCCCGATGACAAACTGCCGCCGCAGCGTCTCAAACTGCGCCGCAGCAGCGCCGTCCAATCCTTCAAAGCTGGATGCCACGCCCATGCTCCCAGTAAATGCGGATGTCCTGGGGCAGCGTGACGGGATCAAAGGGTTTGACAATAATGCCGGCAACGCCATGCTCCAGCAAACCTTCGACCTCGTCGCGCATGGCTTTGGCTGTCAAAAACACCATCGGCACGCCGCGCATGATGTCCAGTACGCGAAGACGCGCCAGTGTCTGAGGGCCGCTCAACTCGGGCATCATGACATCGAGCAAAACAAGCTGAGGTTGAAACGCCGCCACCTTGTCCAGCGCCTCCAGGCCGCCTGCGCACAGGCACAACTCATAGCCCCCGAGGCGTTCGAGGCTGAATTGCAGGATCATCCGAATGTCTGGATCGTCTTCGACGCACATCACTCGTTTGAATTCATCCATGTCATTTCCCCTCATTTTTTGGCCAGAATCAGCTTCAGGCCATGAAGCAGCCGCTGCTGAGAGCCGTGTACCAGCGGCACCCATGCCATACCGTGCCGCTGGGCAAATTTGGCGTCGATGGAATCGCCGACCAGAAAAATAGCTTCCACCCCGGCCAGACCTTGAAGCCGGGAACAAAATTCGTCTGCCGAACCCTGCGCCTGCGGGTTGGCGACCACAGCCGCAGGCGGCCCCTCACGCGCCATGATGGACAGGGCGACATCGGCATTGGCAGCGGCTTCAACCCGCACCAGAGGCGAAAGCCACTGCGTTAAACGCTCCAGTTGTTGCCGATCCTGCGCGATGCACACCACCCAGGGTTTGACGGCGCTTTCGTTGTGTACCGGCAGCACCAAACTGAAAGTTGAGCCTTGTCCGGCCTCGGAGTGCGCAAAAATGCGCCCGCCCATGCGCTCGACCAGCATCCGGCTGATGTACAGGCCAAGGCCGGTTCCGCTTTGAACCCGCCGGTCCGACCCGTCGGCCTGGGCAAATTTCTGGAACAGCCGGGGCCGAAACGCCGGATCAATGCCGGGGCCATGATCGGTCACATCAATGCGCCAGCCTTGCGCACTCCCGTACAGCGAGACCTGCACCGGCTGCCCTGCCGACGAGTGCTTGATGGCGTTGGACAGCAAATTGGCCATCACCTGCAGGAACCTGTCGGCATCAATCATGGCCTGCGGTCTGAGGGCCGATTGCGCCAGTTCAAGGGTCACGTTGTGGCGCTGGGCATAAGACGCGTTAGCGGCCACCGCCTCGGCCAGCAGGCTGTCGAGCAACACGGGCCGCATGTTCAGCGCCATCTGGTTGCCTTCGAGTTTGGTGAGATCAAGCACATCGTCAATCAGGCGGCTCAGGCGCTCACCATTGCGTTTGGCCACGACCGTCAGCTCCTGGGCGGCACAGGGCAGCACCCCGGCAGCGCCGGCCGCCATCAGGCCCAATGCGCCCAGCACCGAGGTCAGGGGCGTGCGAAGTTCGTGGCTCACGGTGGCCAGAAACTCATCTTTCATGCGCTGGATGCGGCGCCACTCGGTCAGGTCGTGCAGCGTGATGGTGCAATAAGCCTGGGTGCCTATCGACCACTGGCTGGCTGACACCTCCAGCGGCGTCGTTTGCCCATCGGGCTGGGCGAACGTTATTTCCCGATGGGCCATGCACTGTGCAAGGTCAACGCCGACGACTTCACGCAGCAAGCGCCCGGCCAGCGGGAATGCGCTTTGTGCGCCGAACAGTGTGGTGGCCGCCAGATTGGCCTCAATGATCTGCTGCGCCGAATCGACGGTGATGATGGCATCGGCGATGTGCTCATGGATGGCGCGCTGACGCTGCGCCAGCATCGCCAGATTGGCCTGCAAGGCCAGCACCCGCTGATACTGACGCAATTTGGCCTGCAAAATCAGCGGGCTGACCGGGCGGACCAGGTAGTCATCAGCGCCCATCGACAGCGCGCTCAAGAAGTGTTCCTCACCCCATGCGAACGATGAAGTCACGATCACCGGCAGCCAGCGGTCAGTGATGCGCTGGCGCACCAGGCGTGTCACCTCGAACCCATTGACGCCGGGCATGAGCAGATCGAGCAAGACGATGTCGGGTTTTTTCTCTTCAATACAACGCAGCGCCTCGTTGCCGCTGGCCGCTTGCAGGCAGGTGTGGTTGAGATTTTTGACAAGTTCCGCCAGCGCCTGCCGGGACGCTTCGATGTCATCGGCGACAAGCACGCACAGCTTGGCATCAGGCAGGAGCGAAGCGGTCATGCCACTGAGATGAGGTGAAACACAGTTTTCACAAAGTGGTCACAAGTCCAAAGCGACTTGCGAATGTAATGAAACCTTTCAAGATACCCCTCGATTTCCCCGTCAACAGAGAGAAAAATCATGAAAAAACATTCTCTTCCCGTGATTCGCAGCAGGCGCGCCAGCCAGATCACTGCCAACGTGCAGCGCTGGCAATGGCGCATCAAAACGCGCAGCCTGGGCGTTTTCAAGCGCGGCCTTGATTTGTGCGTGGTGATTCCGGCAATCTTGTTGCTGCTGCCCCTGTTTGCCGTGGTGGCGCTGGCTATCTATGTGCAGGATCGCGGTTCGGTGCTTTACTGGCAGTCCCGTGTGGGGCAGCATGGCCGCGAGTTCAGGTTTCCGAAATTTCGCTCCATGTACATGAATGCCCATGCGGCGCGCGCCCAGGTTGCCGCGCTTAACCAGTACGGCAGCGAGGGGGTGAACTTCAAAATGAAAGGCGACCCCCGCATCACGTCCGTGGGCCGGTTTATCCGCCGCTTCAGCATTGATGAGCTGCCTCAGTTGTGGTGCGTGCTGCGCGGCGACATGTCGCTGGTCGGGCCGCGCCCGCCGCTGCCCTCGGAGGTCAAGAAATACACCTTGCACGACCGCGAGCGCCTGAGCGTCGAGCCGGGCCTGACCTGCATCTGGCAGGTCAATGGACGCTCGGAGATTCCTTTTGACCAGCAAGTGGAAATGGACATCGATTACATCCAGCAACGCTCGCTGAAAACCGACCTGAAGCTCCTGGCCAAGACGGTGCCCGCCGTGGTGAAAGGGCGTGGCGCTTATTGACCCCTGCCCGGCAAACCGCTGGGCATGCCTTTTTTCAACGCTGAAAAGTCCCCACTCCATGCCAGCTGCCGCCCACCCCAATGCCGAGCCTGCCCCCCGTGTGGTGCTGTTCATGACCACGCCCAGCGCGGCTGACATTCCGGCGGGTGCCCATTCACTGGCCTGTCTGCTGACGCTGGGCACGTCCACGTTTGCCGAGCGGCTGATGCACAGTTGCGCGCAAGCGGGCTTGCGTGAGATTGATGTGGTCGTCAGCGAAAGCCCGGAGAGCGTGCGCGAGCGCCTGGGCGATGGCAGCCCGTGGGGACTGGCGCTGACCTGGCATCTGGCCAAAGACACGGCAACGCCCTACACGGCACTGCAGGGCATGCGTCTGCGCCCCGGCCAGCGGGTGCTGATCGGTCATGGTCACCGCTGGGTGGCGGAGCGCATCCTGCGTGCGCTCATGCTGCAAGACACGGTGGCCATCCATGTGACGCAGGATGTGGCCTGGACGGGCTGGTTCAGCACGCACAGCGAGGCCATTCAGGCGTTTGCGCCCCATGCAGATTTTGAGGCGCTGACCCGCATCGCTATGGCGGTGGATTCGCGCCAAAGGCTGATTGCCCACCAGCGCGAGTTTGTCCATGCAGACAGTGCGCTGCAATTGCTGCAGGCGCAAGACCTGGTGCTGCACGACACCGCCGGCACTGCCGTGCCCGCCTCATGGCTGCGCATGCCTTGGGGGGCCATGAGCCCGAACGCCATCGTCCACCCACAGGCGAAGATGACCGGCCCGGTTCTGGTCGGCGCTGGCTGCACCGTCGGCCGGGACGCGCAAATCGGCCCCGGCACCGTTCTGAGCCAGGATGTGCTGGTGGCCGAGGGGGCCGTGGTGCGCGACTCGCTCGTGCTGCCCAACACCTACGTGGGCGGCAGCGTCACGCTGGAGCATGCCGTGGCACAGGGCAACGCACTGCAGAACCTCAAGTGGTCCGTGCGCGTCACCTTGTCGCGTGAAGATGCCATGCTGACGCCGCTGGTGAGCGCGGCGGATGTCAAGCCATCGTGGTCGGGGCGCCTGATCGCTCTGTCGCTGGCCGTGCTGGCCGCGCCACTGTTGGCCATGCTGGTGGCCGTGCAGGCGCTGCGCCAGCGACCGCTGATCTGGCAAAATTTTTTGGCCATTACCAAGCGCGCCGAAGACGGTCAACTCTGCGCCTGCAGGGTCAGGCAGGCTCGATCAAACGCAGGCCGGGCAGACTGGCTGTTGGGGCGTTACGGCGCTCTGCTTGATGTGGTTCAAGGGCGGAGAAATTGGTTTGGCATCCGTCCGAGAGATGCCTCGCAATGGTATGCGTTGGGCCGGGACTGGCAGATTTTGTTTGGTCGAACTGCGCTGGGATTTTTTCATGCGCCTGCCTGGGTTGACCGCACAGGCACGCACAGCAGTGAATCCCTGGCCGCCGCCGATGCGTATTTTTCAGTGTGTACCGGCCCGCAGGCACGCTTTCGGATACTGATCTTGTCGGCACGAGCACGGTGGCATTTCTAGCTCTGGGCGCGCCCGCCTGCGTCGCCTCGGCCACCCGCGCCATAACCTCGTTTTCCCACAGCCCGGAACTTTTTTGCCGGATCAGCAATGCTGCCACCTTCGGCAAAGCCTTTTTCTTGGGCGCATCGGCGCGGCACACCAACGAGACACGCCGGGCGGCGTATCAAGCTGAACAAAATTGATCATTAATTTGATGAAAATGAAAATTTATTAGAATGCGCGTCAATTTAAGCAAATTTTGTCTTTCATTGTCCCTTCGCAGCAGCACAAGTATTTTATTTAGCCAAGGTTCTCCCATGTCCATAGCCCCCCTTCCCGCCAATGAAGTGGCCCGCCTTCAATCCCTGCACGACCTGCGCGTGCTCGACACCGGGCCTGAAGCGCAATTCGATGCCCTGGTCAAGGTGGCTTCCCTGGTGTGTGGCGTCCCGATTTCCCTGATCAGCCTGATCGACGCCGAGCGGCAGTGGTTCAAGGCCAATATCGGCTTGCCCGGCACGAGCGAAACGCCGCGTGATCTGGCCTTTTGCGCGCATGCCATTTTGGAGGACACCATTTTTGAGGTGAGCGACGCGGCGCTCGATCCGCGTTTTTCCGACAACCCGCTGGTCACCGCCTATCCCGACATTCGCTTTTATGCCGGTGCGCCGGTGCGGCTGAGCAACGGCGAGTGCGTCGGCACACTGTGCGTGATTGACCGGCAGCCGCGCCGCCTTGACGCCCAGCAGCGCGACATCCTGACCCAGCTGGCATGCGCGGCAGCCCGTGCGCTCGAAGGCCGCCGCGCCCTGGCCGCCGAGCGTCATCTTCTGGACGCGCAGGCGCACGTCAATTCACTGCTGCGCGAGAGCAAAGCGCGGTTTCGTGCCTTGAGTGATGCTTCGCCCCTGGGTGTGTTTGCCGCCGATGCACACGGCCATTGCACCTACGCCAATGCACGCTGGCAGACCATTTTCGGCCTGACGGGGGCGCAGTCTTTGGGGCCGTGGTGGATGGAGGCTGTTGTTGCGCAGGATCGCGTTGCCGTGCAAGAAGCGCTGCGGCGCACCGCCGCGTCGGGTGTCGAGTTTGACCAGGAGTTCCGTGTGCCGCAAGCAGACGGCGCCATGTGTTACGTGCATGCCAGAGCGTGCCCCATCCTCGGGCCGGACAACGCAGTGAGCAGCGTTGTCGGCGCAGTGATCGACGTGACCCAGCGCAAGATCAGTGAACTGGCGCTGGAGGCGGCGCGTGAGCGCGAACTGGCGATTGGCTACAGCGTTCAGCAATCCCTGTTGATGGCCGATGTGCCCTCCGAGCTGAACGGTGCCTGGATCACGGCGTACACCGAGCCGTCGCAAGGCCTGCACGGGGACTTTATCGCCGTGTCGCAGATTTCCTCAACCCGCTTCAGCCTGCTGATCGGGGACGTGATGGGCAAGGGCGTGCATGCGGCCATGATCGGTGCCGGTGTCAAGAATGCGTATTACCAGGTGCTGGCCGAACTGACCGCGCAGACGCTGGCGTCGCAGGTGCTGCCAAGCGCCGGAGGCATCATCAATGCGCTGCATGCACGGATGACGCCGAAGTTGATCGAGATGAATTCATTCGTCACCCTGGCCCTGTACGCCTTTGATATTGAGGCGGGTACGCTCACTGTCGTCAATGCCGGCCATACCCCGGCCTTGCTGGCACGCGCAGGCAGCGGCGCGGTTGAAATGATTCAGGGCAGCAACTTGCCCATTGGCGTGCTGGCCAGCGAAATCTACACACAGCACGTCGTGCAAATTGCGGTCAATGACCAGCTGGTGATCTATTCGGACGGCATTTCAGAAGTCCGCAATACGGCGGGCGAAGAATTCGGCGAGGCGCGCATCTCCGCCTGGCTGGCCGATGTGGGCGCGGCCGATGTGCCGCAGGCGGCGGCGCTCAACACGCTGCGTCAGGCGCTGGCCGATTTTGGCGGCCCCCAGCGCATGGCCGATGACCAGACAGTCCTGATGGTTCGCCTGCGCCCGCATCATCTGCCAGTCCGCGAGACGCCCGCCGCTGGCCACAATCCAGATTACCTGACGCTGCCCATGCGGCTCGGTGCCCTGCCAGCACTTCGCGCACGGTTGGCGCAAGTGACCGCGCAATGGCCGCGCGTACAGGCAGACGAGCTGATATTGGCCACCTACGAAGCGGCGACGAACACGATTCGCCATACGCCGACTTCGCTGCCGGAAGCTTACCTGGCGTGTCGTTTCACCACCGACCAGGACAGCTTGTGCGTGGAGTTTTTTTACCCAGGCGCACCGGTGGTTCTCGATGAAACATGCGGCCCGGACTTTAGCGGTGCCAGCGAAAGCGGGTTTGGTCTGTACATCATGCGTGAATTTCTCGACCAGATTGAATACGGCGTGCCGGTCGAAGGCATGGTCAGCGTGCGGCTGCGCAAGCGTTTGACGCCCCCTGTGCAGGCTTAGCAGTCCTACCCCAAAAAGGCATCATGCATATCGGCATATTGGAAGACGACACGGATCAACAGGCCCTGCTGGGTTTATGGCTGGCTTTGTCCCAGCACTCATTTACCGTTTTTGGCACCGTGGCCTTGATGCTCCAAGGCCTGAAACGGGAACACTTCGATGCGCTTTTGCTCGACTGGAGGCTGCCTGACGGCAGCGGCATCGAGGTGCTTCAATGGGTCAGAAACAACATGGGCTGGGACATGGCCGTGCTGATCCTGACGGCCTGTGATGACGAATCGACAGTGGTGCAAGCCTTGCAGGCAGGCGCTGATGACTTTGTGGTCAAGCCGCCCAAACAAGCCGAGCTTCTGGCCCGGATGAGCGCTGCCGCCCGGCGCGCAAGCCCTGGAGGCTTGCCGGTGCTGCGCCTGGGGGCTTACGAGATCGACGTGCCGCGCCACATCCTTTGCATGGATGGCATGCCGGTGGCGATGACCCAGAAAGAGTTTGATTTGGCGGTCTATCTGTTTCAAAGTCCGGCCAAGCTGCTGTCAAGGGATCATTTGCTGAACAAAGTCTGGGGACTCAACATCGAAGTGGACACCCGCACGGTGGACACGCATGTGAGTAGGCTGCGCAAAAAGCTCTCTCTGGATGGCCGCCGAGGCTGGAAGATGTCGCCGGTTTACGGCTACGGCTACCGGCTCGACAGGGTGGATGCCATTGAACCATCCCTCATTTGACTGCTCCCCGGCCTGAATAAAGTGGACCCCAAATCAAGACAATTTTTCACTCAGTTCAAGCTGCACTCGACCCGGATCATCGAGCCCGCCACCAAGGCCATTTCCACCAAAGCCTCGTTGCTGGTGGAATGGACGCCTGTCCGCGCTGGCAGCCGGCGGGTCACCAGCCTGGAG
>CAIYKK010000620.1 GCA_903926695.1 uncultured Burkholderiales bacterium | reverse complement strand
GGCCCTGATGTTCGGTACTGCTGGTCTGCCCCACATCCTGATGCGCTTCTTCACCGTGCCTGATGCCAAGCAAGCCCGTAAATCCGTGCTGTGGGCAACCACCTGGATCGGCTACTTCTACGTGCTGATTTTCATCATCGGCTTCGGCGCTATCACTCTCGTGTTGACCAACCCTGAATACGCCGATACGGCCAAGGGCATCATCAAGGGCGGCGGCGGCTCGGCCAACATGGCTGCGGTTCTGGTGGCCAAGGCTGTCGGCGGCAACGTGTTCTTCGGCTTCATCTCGGCTGTGGCTTTCGCCACCATCCTGGCTGTGGTTGCAGGCTTGACGCTGTCGGGCGCTTCGGCTGTGTCGCACGATCTGTACGCCACCGTGATCATGAAGGGCAATGCTGACAGCGCTTCGGAGCTGAAAGTTTCCCGCATCACGACGCTGGCTCTGGGTGTGGTGGCTGTGATTCTGGGCATTGCCTTTGAAAAGCAAAACATTGCTTTCATGGTGTCCCTGGCTTTCGCAATTGCTGCTTCGGCTAACTTCCCAGTGCTGTTCATGTCGGTGCTGTGGAAAGACTGCACCACCAAGGGCGCTGTGACCGGCGGTTTCCTGGGCTTGATTTCCTCCGTGGGCCTGACCGTTGTGTCGCCGTCCGTATGGGAAGCTGTTCTGGGCAACCCCAAAGGCTCGGCCTGGTTCCCTTACACCTCGCCAGCGCTGTTCTCGATCACCATCGGCTTTGTCGGCGTGTGGCTGTTCTCGATTCTTGACCGCAGCCCACAAGCGGCAAAAGAACGTGCTGCTTACAAAGCGCAGCAAGTCCGCTCTGAAACGGGTCTGGGCGCTTCGGGTGCTTCCGGCCACTAAGCCAGTCGCTTCCTGAACTCAAAAAGCCGGGCATTGCCCGGCTTTTTTTATGCTTGAACGCGCTGGACGATTAACGCTTGGCAGCGGCCTTCAACTGGCGCAGTTTTAAAAATGCCAGCGCCGCCATGATGGCGTCGTTCAGCGCATCGTGCGCGGGCCACAGCGGCAAGCCCAAGTCTTTCATCAGGCTGTCAAAACGCAGGTCGATGTCGCGGCTGTCGCGCGCGTGGTGCGGCAACTGGTGGAACTTGTGGTCGTAATACAGCGCCGAGACTTCGATCTTGGGTTGCGGCAGGCCCATGCCCAAAATCGGAAACAGCACCCGGTTGACCATCGCCACGTCAAACTCCAGAAAATAGCCCACCAGCGGACGGCTGCCGATGAAATACATCAGCTCCATCACGGCCTCGTCGGCGCTGACGCCTTGGGCCACGTCCTGCTCGCGCAGGCGGTGTACCTTCACGCTGTCGGCGGACAGGCGCTTTTTTTCTGGCCGCACCAGTAGTTCGAGGCGCTCGGTGGTCATGATGCGGTTGCCTCGAATGCGCACCGCGCCAATGGAAATAATGTCGTCGGTCTTGGTGTTCAGGCCGGTGGTTTCGCAGTCCAGCGAGACCCATTCATCCTCCGGCGGCGCGTCCCACATGAAGGCAAAACGCGGGTCGCCAAGGTGGTAGAGCATCCACTCGCGCTTGAGCGCGGCGGCCCAGTGGGTTGGCGGCCCGGCGCTCACATGGCCTCCAGATGGAAACGCTGGTTGAGCAGCGCCTTGAACTGCTTGACCACGCCCAGCGTGTCCTTGAGCAAATCGCGGTCCAGGCTGCTGAGTTTGTCCAGCTCAATGCCGTCCGAAGCCTCATGGCCGGTTTCGATCTGGTGCAGACCGACTTTAAGTTTCAAGCCCATGAAAAAGTGCAGGCTGTCGATCAGGTCGTTGGCCAGCTTTTCCGGCAGTTTGCCGATGGCCACCAGCGCCTGCACCCGCTCGGCGGTCGAGCT
>CAIYKK010000619.1 GCA_903926695.1 uncultured Burkholderiales bacterium | reverse complement strand
GTATCAATATCGTAAGAATTCAGGGCCACATTTTGCAAAATAACGGTTTGACCCGTTTTTGTCGCAGCATTGTAGGTTCCACCTTTGATAAAATCAAACTTAAACCGTGCTGCGCCATTGACGGCGGTCGTGGTTAAATCCAATTCAAAGAAATTAGTATCAACGGGTGTCCCTGCGGTATCATAACCGGCGAGAGCGACCCCTGTCGTATCAACTGTGGTGACAATGGCATCAATCACCTGGCCATCAATGGTGCGGATATTGTGAAATACGGCAATACTACCGGCAGTAGTACCCGTACCCACCATCAACTGCATGTCATTAAACTTCAGCTGCTGACCATTCACATTAAAGATAGGTAATCCCGTGCTGACATAACGATTGGCAATCGCGGCCACTTTATTACCAGCGGCATCTTGCAAGTCTGCAGCTGTACCGGCTGGCGTATAGGAGACGCGCACATTGGTATTGCTGGGGCCGATATTGCCGCCCAAGGTGAGGGTGACCAATTCATTGGCTGCATCAATAGAAACACCAGTGACGGCCACGGCAGTGCCGTCGCGGGTCACTGAAAAAGCGCCAGCCAATGGAACAGCACCTGCACTGAGACCACTGCCAACTTCGGCAAAACTTAACACCAGACTGGTGCCATTGCCTGATGCAGCGCTCAGGCTCGGTGCGGTCAAATCGGTAATTTCCAGTGCCAGAGCGGTAGTGCTTTTCGTCGCGGCATTTCCAAGAACGTCTCCAACCTGGACTTTCAGGTTATGCGTGCCCAAAGACAGCTTGCTCACGGAAATATCCTGGGTGGTCCGGTTCCATGCTCCAGCAGACAGGTCAGTCGCGAGCACGGTAGAGCTGCCCACCACGGCATTGGCATTGCTGGTATCAATGATCTGAATTTTATTACCAGCAACAAGGGGCGTGGCACCGCTAAGGTCCACGCTCACCGTGGAAGGATTAACTTCCGTGATGTTGTCGGTGTTGCTCACGCCGCTGTCGCTGGACGCTTTGAGATCAACCGTCACACCCGCCAGGCTGGCCGCTGCCAGCGTTGTGTCCACCTTCTGGCTGGCTTGGTCAGCCACGGTGATGGCGGAAGTGATGGTTGCCGCTGTCCCTCCGTTCTTGATGGTGCCACCGCTGAGCGCCAAGCTATTGACATCAATGCTGATACCGTTGGCATCGGTGTCGCCAGCCTGAATGGTGTAGTTGAATCTCAGGTTGTTCCCTGATGTAGAAGCATAGGTGGCCACCCGGCTTATACCGCCGACATTGAGCGTGAGGGTGGGCGTGCCTGTCACCGCTGGCGTATTGCTGAATGTAACGGTCGCAGTCACCGTATCCCCGGCCTTGTAGGTCAGGTCCGAGCCAGCACTGGAAGTGATGGAAACAGAACTGACCGTGATGGGAGTCGCCAGCAACCCATCGTAATGATCAAGCGCATCAGCCGAAGCGAACAAACCGCTTTCGATACTGCCCGCGTGCTTTTCAAGCACCCAATTGCCGCCCAGGGCGGCTGCGCCGGTGGGGTCGATGGACGCAGTCACATCGGCGCCCGTCAGCTGGCTGATCTGATCAACAAAATTCGAGCCGGTGCTGCCTTGCGCCACATCGCAGCCGTAAATCAGCAAGTCGCTGCTGGCGCTCAGGCTGTTGCCCCATTGACGCAGTTGCGCGCTGTAGCCGTCGAGCGTGGCGCCCGTCAGCGCCGTGTTGCCCAGCGTGATGGTGCCCGCGCTGCCGTGCGAGACGATATGCACCGCCGTCAGATCGGTGCGCCCGGCCAGCGCATCGGTGATCTGCTGCACGCCGTCGCGGCTGGCGTCCAGCACCACAACTTCCACCCCCGCGTGCGCATCGGCAATCAGGGTTGCGATGTTGGACACGCCGCTGTCGATGAACAAAATTTCTTTCGCGTCCGGCACCGCACGAACCACGCCCCCCAGCTTTTCCGCCACTGGAGCCGTCACTTCAGCGCTGCGGCTGATGGCAGCTACAGCCTTGTCAGCCGCGCCCGTGTCCAGCGTCTTGACCGGCTTGGCCGCCGCATCCAGCGCCGACACCCGCGTGCTGGCGTCCAGCGTGTGTACTGCATCGGCCAGCGCCGCGCCATCAAACATGAAACGCTGCTCCAGCGCCATCGGACTTGGGCCTTTGCGCACCAGCTTGCGGCCTTTGCGTGCGGCATCCGTTGAAACTTGGAGTGGCTTGTTTGAGTGCTTCTTCATGGGGGGTCTCCTGCGGCGGATGCAGTAAATAACTAACTAATTAATAAGGGGAAACTTTGGCGACAGGGCGGTCAGCGGGCGGTCAAGGCTGCTTGACCTGCACACGCCCGCTCATGCCGGCCATCAGCTCGGGAAACTTGCCGTCGATGGCAGCTGCGACCTTGATGGACTGGCTGGCTGGGTCAACACGGGCGCCAATGCGGATAAATTTGGCCGGGTAGGTCTTGCCCGTCTCGTCGATCTGGACCTGGAAAACTGCGCCTATGCGCAGCCAGACCAGCCAGCGCGAGGGCACCAGAAACTCCAGCTCCAGTACGCTGTCGTCGAGGATGTCGAGCATCGCCTGGCCGGGCTGAACGTACTGCTGCTCGCGCACATGCTGCTCGGCAACGCGCCCGGCAAACGGGGCCATCACGCTGCATTTGGCAATCAAGGCGCGGTTGGCACCGATTTCGGCCCTGGCCCGGTTCACGGCGGAGCGCGACAGGTCCAGTTCCAGCTTGCCGACCGAATTGAGTTCGGACAGCCGTTCGTTGGACTTGAGCGTCTGGGCGGCGCCGTCGAGTTCGGCCTGGGCTTTTTGCATCTGCGCCTGCTGCAGCGAGC
>CAIYKK010000618.1 GCA_903926695.1 uncultured Burkholderiales bacterium | reverse complement strand
CTTTGGCGGCGCGGCAGCGTTCCATCAATTGGGCCAAGCGCCCGGCGGACAGCGGCGCGGATGGTGCGTCGCCTGTGCCGCCGGCGCCACTCGCGCCGCCGGTGCTGTCCGTGCCACTCGCGCCACCGGTGCCGCCTGTGTTGCCCGCGCCGCTTGCGCTGCTCACGTTGCCCGCGTCCGCCGTCGCGGCCATGCGGGTTTCCACCGCGTGGGCCAGCGCCAGATCCATGTTGTCGCCGCCCAGCATCAAATGCTGGCCGACGGCGATGCGTGTGAGTTTTGGCAGGCCACCCTCCTGCGGCTCAATCTGGATCAGGCTCAAATCGGTGGTGCCGCCGCCCACGTCGCAGACCAGCACGAGGCGGGTTTGCGCCAGCTCTTCGCTCAGTCGGGCGCGGTGGCGCAAGAGCCAGTCGTAAAAAACGGCTTGCGGTTCTTCCAGCAGGCGCAATTCGGGCAAACCGGCCAGCTGCGCCGCGCTCAGCGTCAGGGCGCGGGCGCCTTCGTCAAACGAGGCCGGGACGGTCAGCACCAGTTCCTGTTGCGCCAGCGGGCTGGCGGGAAACTTCGCGTCCCAGGCGTCGCGCACATGGCGCAAATAACTGGCGCTGGCCTCGACCGGCGAGACTTTGGCCACCTCGGCGGGTGCGCCCCACGGCAAAATCGGCGCGAGCCGGTCCACTTGCGCGTGCGAGAGCCAGCTTTTGGCGCTGGTGACGAGTCGGCCCGGCGTCTGCGCGCCCAGCTTGCGCGCCCATTGGCCTATGACGGGGGCCGGGGCCGGGGCTGTATTCTGATCGGCAGCGCTGGCGGTGGCGGTGGCGGTGGCGGTGGCGGCGGTCGCAGCAGCCGTTGCATCGCCTTGGCTTGGATTGAGACTGGCGCTGGCGTCCGTGTTGGCGTTTGCGTTCGCGCTGCGACTGGCACTTGCATCCGTTTCCAGATTTGCGCTTGGGCTGGAAACCCAAGGCAGCTGCACCGCGCTGGCCGCCAGCTCACCCGGTGCCGGGTGATAGCGGCACGACGGCAGCAGCGCTAAGGCGGCGCTTTCGCCGGGCGCGATCAGCTGCTCAATCTGAAATAGCGCGATGCCCGGCGGCAACGCAGATTTGCCACGCCTGGCGGGCGCGGCCAGCGGCGCGTAGGCGACGACGGTGTGCGTCGTGCCGAGGTCGATGCCGACGCTGTAGCGGCGCTGGGAGTTTTTGCCTGAAGTCACTTCTTCAAATAGGCCTTGACGGCTTTGACGACCACATCGGGGTCATCGGACTGGTAGTCGCCGTTGGTAAAAAATACCACCGTTACGCCCAGCTTGGGGATGAACCAGGTGTCGGCGTTGAAGCCGGGAATCGAGCCGTTGTGGCCCCAGGACTCGCCCCAGGGCGTGTCTTCATTCGCGCAGCCCAGGCCGTAGCCGCTGTCGGGCTCTTCGCGCTGCGGGCGGCACATTTGCGCCACGGTTTTGGCGGGCAAAATTTTGCTGTCCCGAAACAGGGCGAGCAAAAACGCTTCGTAATTGGCGACTGTCGTCACGACCGCGCCGTCGCCGGTGATGGCGCTCCAGCCCGAGTAGCTCACGTCTTCGAGCCGGTTGCGCTCGTTGAGCGCGTAGCCGTGCGCCAGCCCCGCCGTTTCTTTGGGCGCGCCTATGCTGCTGGCGGCCATGCCCAGCGGCGTGAAAAAGCGCCGCTGCACGGCGTTGGCGTAGCTCGTCTGATCGACCTCTTCCATGATGCGCCCGAGCAGCACAAAGTTGGTGTTGGTGTAGTTGTGCTCCACGTCGGGTTTGCTTTGCGCCTTTTCGCCAAAGGCAAAGGCCAGCGACTCGTCGGCGCTCCAGCGTTTTTGGGGCTTGGCGGCGGCTTCGGCTTCAAACTCGTCGGAGTAATACTCGGCCAGCCCCGAGCGGTGCTTGAGCAGCTGCTCGACCGTCACGGCGCGGATGTTGCGCAGCTTGTCGATGCCCTTGACGCCTTTCACCCAGTTAAACACCGGCTCATCGAGCTTGAGGCGCTTTTCCTGGACCATTTGCAGGGTGGCCGCCGAGGTGACCAGCTTGCCGCTGGAGGCGATTTGACATCCTCCCCCGCCTGAAGGCGGGGGATTCCTACGGCGCTAGACATGAGTTGCCTCTTGCCTGGTCGCTTCGGTGGGTTCCTGCTTCGCTGAGGCTGGTTGCGTCTTGCGCTTGCGCGCAAGGCCAGAGCCGTCCTCTCCACAGGCTGCTGCGCGGTATCCCCGCGCCAATATGTTCATTGCGCCGACGACATCGGCGTTGTTCGCGTAGCCGCAATCGACGCATTCAAACTTTGCTTGCGTTTTCCTGTTTGCTTTGGCGATGTGACCGCAGCAGGGGCAGGTCTGGCTGGTGTACTGCGGCGGCACGGCTATCAATATTCCACCTTGCCACTCCAGTTTGTAGT
>CAIYKK010000617.1 GCA_903926695.1 uncultured Burkholderiales bacterium | reverse complement strand
TTGACGCGGTACAGCTCCAGCTCGTGCGTCACTTTGGTGAACACACCGGCTTGCGTTTTCAGCCGCTCGGTGGTCAGCTCGTAGCGCTGGGAATGCACGTCGAGGTATTTCCACAGCGCCGCCAGCGCCACCGCCACCAGCCAGGCCAGCGCCAGCACGCCGAACACCATCAGCAAATAAACGCCCACGAGCAGCAAAGCGCCCAGCAGCATAAAAGCCCAAAAATTCAAAACCTGCGACGAACTGGCGGATAAAACGGTTTGTTCTTGTGACATGAGAGTGTTTTCCAATGTTTCAGACGGCAGCAGACAAAAGACCGAAGTGTTTCAAAACGCCCTGCCCCGCCGCCCGGCCACTGGCAAAACAGGCGGTGAGCAAAAAGCCGCCCGTGGGCGCTTCCCAATCTAACATTTCACCGGCGCAAAACAGCGGCGTTTGAAGACCCGGCGCGGTGACGTGCAAATGCGCGTCCAGCCCCTCAAACTTCACGCCGCCAGCGCTGCTGATGGCCTCGTCAATCGGGCGGGTGGCCAGCAAATGCACTGGCAGCGCCTTGATCGCAGCGGCGAGCTGGATCGGATCGGCGATGGCGGCTTTGTCGAGCAGTTCGTACAGCATGGCGGCCTTGATGCCATCGAGGTTGAGGCGGCTTTTGAGGTGGCTGGACAGCGAGCGCGAGCCGCGCGGATGGCGCACCTCGGCCAGCACCTGTTCAGGCGACTTGTCCGGCAGCAAATCGAGCGTGAACGTGGCGCTGCCATGTGCGGCAATTTCGTCGCGCAGCAGCGAGGATGCGGCGTAAATCAGGCTGCCTTCCACACCCGTGGCCGTGGCGACAAACTCGCCCCGGCGGCTGAAAGTTCGGCCCTGCGAGTCGGTGAATGAAATCGCCACCGATTTGAACGGCTGACCGGCAAAGCGGCTGGCAAAGTGCTCGGTCCAGCCCGCATGCGGCGCGGCGCTCTGGCCGATCAGCTCTTTGAAAAAGGCGCGCCGGGTTTCGCTGTGCGCCAAGGCTTCGATGGCGGCGCGCCCGGCCACGTCAAAGCCGCAATTCGACGGCTGCAGCGGTGCGACGGGAACGCCGCGCTCGGCCAGCAGCGGCACCCAGGCGCCGTCAGAACCCAGCCGCGCCCAACTGCCGCCGCCCAGCGCGAGCACCACGGCGTCGGCTTTGGTGTGGACTTCGCCCGCAGGCGTTGAAAATTTAAGCGCGCCGTCATCGGCCCAGCCCAGCCAGCGGTGGCGCATGGAAAACTGCACGCCTGCGCTACGCAGGCGGTGCAGCCAGGCGCGCAGCAGCGGCGCGGCTTTCATATCTTTCGGGAAAACCAGCCCCGAGCTGCCGACAAAGGTGTCAATGCCCAGCGCCTGCGCCCAGTCGCGCAGCGCCGCCGGGCCAAAATCGTCAATCAGCGGGGCGAGCGCGGCGCTGTGTACGCCGTAGCGGCGCATGAAAATCTCGGGCGGCTCGGAGTGCGTCAGGTTCAGCCCGCCCTTGCCCGCCAGCAGGAACTTGCGCCCCACCGACGGCATCGCGTCAAAAAGCTGCACCGACACGGCAGGCCCAGCGCTGGCCAGCGCTTCGGCAGCCATCAGGCCAGCCGGGCCGCCGCCGATGATGGCAACGCGCAGAGGCTGGGATTGAGAAAAAGAGGGGGTGTTGTTCACAGGAAAATCCGTCTGCACAGGGTGCAACTTGAGGCCAAAAGAGCGGGTGCCAGCGCCCTAGAGCGTGCTGGCGCGCCCGATACGCTCTGTTTTTGATAGTTTTCAGGCCCGTCCAGCATGGAAAAACCAGAGAAAGCTGGCAGGCGAGCCGCGATTATTACAGTTAGCCGCTCACCCCAGCTCCACCACCGTCCCCAGCCCCGTCAAAAAGGCGGCTTTGACCACGGCGCGGGGGTAAATGCGCTGCACGGCGGCGCGGTAGGTGCGCAGTTGCACGATGAGCGCAGGCTGATCCTGCGGCGCTTCGGCAGATTTGTAGTCCAGCACCCACCACTGGTTTTCGTAGCCCGCGTCTTTGCGCTGCACCAGGCGGTCCAGCCGCAGCGGCTGGCCTTTGTAAACCAGATCGACCTCACTGCCGCCCCAGGCGACCACATCTTGCCGCCACGCCCAAGCGCCCTCGCCCTGAAAAATCCGCTGGGCCAGCGTGCTGGCTTCCACAGCCTGCGCCGGGGTGAGGCGAAACTCCCGCGCCACCGCGCTCACATGCGCGGGCGAGGACAGCCCGCCCCACTCCAGCAGCCGGTGCATGGCTTTGCCGATGCGGGCGTTGGCTGGGTCATCTTCGGCGGCGGGGGCTGCAGACGCTACGGCTTCACCGTTGGCATCAACGGCGGCGCTGTCGGTGTCGGCTTCGTCGTTGATCTCGGGCGCTGGCGCTTTGAGGACGCGCCACGCGGGCAGCTCGGGCAGCTCAAACACGCCAGCGGACGCGCCGGGCCGGGCGGCGGCGCTGGCAATTTCAGCCGCGCCGCCGGGTGTCGCGTCATGCGTATCAAGCCGGTTCTTTCCAGAAACGGACATGCCAGCAATTTGCTCTTGACATGACAACAGGCTCAAGCCGCTGGCCTGCGCCTGTTCTGCCAACGGCGCGGCCTCCTCCAGCGGCGGCATCTGCGCCTGCAGCCGCTGCCACCAGCTTTCTGTCGTGGTCCGGTGCGGCTCAATAGACGAAATCACCAGCGTGTGGCGCGCCCGCGTCAGGGCGACGTACAGGGCGTTGAGCTCTTCGCGCTTGCGGGCGGCCTGTTCGGCGGCGAGCGTTTCCTGGGCGCAGGCGGGCGGCGCGCTTTCGCTGACCAGAAAGATAAATTTTCGCGGCGCGATGGCTTCGCCCGGCCAGTCGATCAGCACGCTCATGCTGTCGGCGTTGCGCTCGACGGTGTCGGTGTCGAGCAGCAGTACGGCTTCGGCTTCCAGCCCCTTCGCGCCGTGAATGGTCAGCAGGCGCACGGCTTGGCTGTTGACGGCCACCGGGGCCAGCAGGCCGCCCGCTTTCAGGGCGCGCACCAGCCCGTAAGGCGTGACGTAGCGCCCGCCGTCGCGCTCCAGCGCCACGGCGAGCAAGGCGCGCAAATTGGCCAGCACGCCGGGGCGCTGCACCAGCGGCGCGGCAGCGCCAAAACGCGCCAGCACGTCGCCATCGTCGTAAATGCCCTGCAGCGCGTCGTGCGGTGGAAAAATGTCCAGCCAGCCTTTCCACTTTGCCAGCGTTTCGGCAATGCCGTGCAGTTCGGCGGGCAGGCGCTCGGTTTTTTGCAGCAGCTCAAACCACGGCAATTGCAATTCGCGCTGCAACACGGCAAGCTGCACCAAACTCGCGTCGCCCAGCCAAAACAGCGGCGAGCGCAGCGCCCGCGCCAGCGACAAATCATGCTGGGGCGACACCAGCACATCGAGCAGCGCCACCATATCGAGCACTTCGCAGCAGTCGATCAAATCGGTTTTTTCACCAATCTGCGCGGGCAGGTGCAGCGCCCGCAATTCGTCTTGCAGCGGCATCAAGCCTGCCCGCTTGCGCGACAGCACCATGATCTGCGCGGGCTGCAGGCCGCTGGCGAGCTGGCGCGCAATCCACGCGGCGGCCTGGCACGCTTCGAGCGTTCGCAGGGTTTCTTCGGGCAGCTCGCGGGGCGTGGTCAAACTGTCGCGCCACGCGTCGGCGGACAGCGTGTCGGCGTCCGCGCCGCCCGTGAGCCGGGGAATTTG
>CAIYKK010000616.1 GCA_903926695.1 uncultured Burkholderiales bacterium | reverse complement strand
CATGACGGAAGTTGAAATGGTTTCGCTGCCCGGTCTGGACAAACCGGTCGCCACCGTCTGGACGGAGGCGGGCGTGGTCACGCAGCGCGTGGCTGACGCGGCTGAGCGCGGCGGTTTTGTGTTCGCGGTCGATCCGACTTCGGCGGAAGCGTCCTGCATTGGCGGCAATATCGCCATGAACGCGGGCGGCAAAAAGGCCGTTCTGTGGGGCACGGCGCTGGACAATCTGGCCTCGTGGCGCATGGTGACGCCCGATGCGCAGTGGCTCGAAGTGGTGCGCGTGGGCCACAACCTGGGCAAGATTCACGACGCCGCGATGGCGAGTTTTGACCTCCATTATTTTGAGGCCGACGGCAAAACGCCGATTCGCACCGAGCGGCTCGATATTCCCGGCAAGACTTTCCGCAAGGAAGGCTTGGGCAAGGATGTGACGGACAAATTCCTCAGCGGCCTGCCGGGCATTCAAAAAGAAGGTTGTGATGGCCTGATCACCAGCGCCCGCTGGATCGTGCATCGCATGCCCGCGCACACGCGCACCGTGTGTCTGGAGTTCTTCGGCAACGCCAAGGACGCCGTGCCGAGCATCGTCGAAATCAAGGATTTCATGTTCGCCGAGCAAAAGCGCGGCGGGGCGATTTTGGCCGGGCTGGAGCATCTGGATGAGCGCTATCTGCGCGCCGTGGGCTACGCCACCAAATCCAAGCGCGGCGGCGACGGGCACGGCAATTCTTCCGGCGTGCCGAAAATGGTGCTGGTCGGCGACATTGCGGGCGACGATGCCGACGTGGTGGCACGCGCCACCAGCGAAGTCGTGCGGATTGCCAATTCGCGCAACGGCGAAGGTTTTATCGCCATCAGCCCCGAAGCGCGCAAAAAATTCTGGCTGGACCGCAAGCGCACGGCTGCGATTTCGCGCCACACCAACGCGTTCAAAATCAACGAAGACGTGGTGATTCCGCTGCCGCGCATGGCCGAATACACCGACGGCATCGAGCAGATCAACATCGAGCTGTCCCTGCGCAACAAGATTAAATTGTGCGACGCGCTGGAAGTCTTTTTCCGCCAGGGCAATCTGCCGCTGGGCAAGTCGGACGACGCCAGCGAAATTGCTTCTGCCGAACTGCTCGAAGACCGCGTCAGCCAAGCGCTGACCTTGATTGCCGAGGTGCGTTCGCTCTGGAGCGGCTGGCTGAAAAATGTCGCCATTGATTTCCCGCAGCTGCAAGACCACAGCCTGCGCGCCAGCTGGAAAACGCAGATCCGCGCCCGGCTGCAGGCGATTTTCACCGGCGGCGCGTTCAAGCCGATTCTGGACGAGTGCAGCGCGATTCACAAGCGCGTGCTCAAGGGCCGCGTCTGGGCCGCGCTGCACATGCACGCGGGCGACGGCAATGTCCACACGAATCTGCCAGTGAATAGCGACGACTACGAAATGCTGCAGGCCGCGCACGAAGCGGTGGCGCGCATCATGGTGCTGGCGCGCTCGCTGGACGGCGTGATTTCCGGCGAACACGGCATCGGCATCACCAAACTCGAATTTTTGACGGACGAAGAGCTGCAGCCGTTCACCGACTACAAGGCGCGCATTGACCCCGAAGGGCGCTTTAACAAAGGCAAGCTGCTGCGCAACCCGGCGCAAGCGCTGCCCGGCCAGCAAGGTTTGCAGGCCGATCTGACCAACGCCTACACGCCCAGCTTCGGGCTGATGGGCCACGAGTCGCTGATCATGCAGCAAAGCGACATCGGCGCGATTGCCGCGTCGGTCAAGGATTGCCTGCGCTGCGGCAAATGCAAGCCGGTGTGCGCTACGCACGTACCGCGCGCCAATTTGCTCTACAGCCCGCGCAACAAAATTCTGGCGACTTCGCTGCTGGTCGAAGCCTTTTTGTACGAAGAGCAGACCCGGCGCGGCATCAGCATCAAGCATTGGGAAGAGTTCGAGGACGTGGCCGACCTCTGCACCGTCTGCCACAAGTGCCTGACGCCCTGCCCGGTGGACATCGACTTTGGCGAAGTGTCGATGAACATGCGCAACCTGCTGCGCAAGATGGGTCAAAAATCGTTCCGGCCGGGAAATGCGGCGGCGATGTTCTTTTTGAACGCCACCAATCCGCAAACCATCAAGGTGATGCGCAGCGCGATGGT
>CAIYKK010000615.1 GCA_903926695.1 uncultured Burkholderiales bacterium | reverse complement strand
GATTCCGACAAGCGGCACCACACATTGATAAAAAAGCCGCCAGGTGCATCTCACTTGGCGGCTTTTTTCATGGGAAAACGCAGTTTGCCGTGTTGAGCCATTTAAGTTGTAACTATCTGTTGCGCTCCTAGGAATTGTGATACAAAGTGAAACAAATATACTGTCGATTTTGATTTCAGCGTTTGTTCAACCCACCTGTCCCAAAGAGCGCCATGCCTAACAACCTCACCGAACATTTCACTCTCGAAGAATTCACCTACAGCGACACAGCGCTGGCCCATCGTCTGGATAACCAGCCGCCGCTGGAACTGATCGATAACCTCGTGCAGGCGGCCAAAATGATGGAGCGCATCCGCACCGCGCTCGGAAATGTCCAGATCACGATCAACAGCGCCTACCGCTCGTCGCCGGTCAATACGCTGGTGGGCAGCACCGACCGTTCCGACCATGTTCGGGGCCAGGCGGTCGATATGGTGGCGCCCGCCTGCGGCAGCCCGTATGAAATCGCCCTGCGCCTGAGCCGACAAGTCGATGAGCTGCAAATCGGCCAGCTGATTTTTGAGGTCAGCGGTAAAAGCCGCTGGGTTCACGTCTCCACCCGCATTCCTGACAACCTCGTCAACCGCGTGCTGACCATCGCCAATGGCCGCACGCAGGTGGGCGTTCAGCCGGTTTAAACAGCTTCGCCGAAATCAAGCGGCAAGGTGTCGCCTTTGCGCGGATAGACGGTCTTGACGTTCGCCCGGAAGCTTTCGGGCGTTGGCGAGAGCTTCAAAATCGCGATGATGGCCGCCAGATGCTCGCGCAATTTCAAATAACCGTTGTCCTGCGTCAGCCACTGATGCAGCCGGGCTTTGCGCTCGGAGCGGGTGGCGGCCTTTTTCAATTCAGGCAACAGGTCAGGCGCGATTCGGGAATAAATCACGTCGTTGGTAACGTGACCGAAAAAACCGGGACGGCAACCCCTCTTTCCAGCGGGCGGGCAATGCAGGCGGTAAAGCCTGAAAAGCTCGTCATAAAACTCCGCCGGAAAGGTTGGTGACCAAGTGCGCTGTTCTTTGGCAATCAAAGCCGCAAGCGGTTTTGGAACCGCATGCTTAGTCCGGTTGGTTGAAGCGCTTTTTGTTTTATCCGCCGGAATGACGATGCCGGAGTACGGCGCGGGAGTTGAGGGTGGGCGGGGTGCTTTGCGGGCCGGAATTCTGGGTGAAACCGGAGTTTTGCGCGTCGAAGATTGAGGTGACATTTCAAGGCTCCTTGTTAAGAAGCCTTAGTTTTGGGCTTTATATCCCTTACCGGAATACTCTATGCAGTGCAGCGGCCAGCCTGTGCAGTGCAGCGGCTAGGCTGGCTTTGGAGTGCCCCTGAGTGCTTTTCGAGCCGTTGAAAACGACATACCTATAGCTCTACTTTCTTCCTCTGCACAAATATCGCGACTTGAGTATTTTCCACTCGCCCATGCAGTGCGGATAGCCTCTTGCTTATCCCGACTGTTGCCCGGCTTGCTATGTAGCGCATCGGCTGCAGCTCTTCCAGCTTTTGATTTTTGCTCTTTCGCAATATGGTCTGAAACTTCCTTTGTTTGTTTCATAGTCGAAAAAAGTACATTTGGAAAGTTTTGTGCATCTACTAGCATCATGTCACGCGCAATAAACATGCAGGCAGCGTAATGCAGCAAAGTTTTAGCATCTAAATTTGCCCGAAGAATGCACACATAAACGCCTGTTAGCCGCTCAGAGAAAGGTATATCTCGGTTTTCAGCCAGAAACATACCAATATCTCTATCTAAATCACTGTGCCACGGAATAACTTCTGACATATCGTCCCCCTGTCTCGCACCTGAAAAGAAAACCAGCGCCGCCGGGTCAGGATGTCCCGGTTTTCACCACGGGTAATTACTCCGTGGCTGGGCGTGGCTCAAAACTGTTATGCCGCTGTGAACTACTGGGTGACTTTAGCCCAAAGTTCCCGCTCGTCAGGCGATCTACCTACGTCTGTATCATTACGTATCAAGCTACTCAATCAGCACATTACTGAACGATTTCTACAACAGGCCGGGTGACAGCCAGCTTTTCCAAGGCGCTCTGCATATCGTCAAAATCCACCACCGCGCCTAAGCTGCCATCGTCATTCACCCAGCGCATGCGGCCATGATCGGGGGTCAAAAACAAAACTTTCCCATAGCTTGACGGTGAATGTCTGGATTTTCCCGACGCGTCTTTGGTGTCGTCTTTGGTTTCCAGTAAGCGCACGATAGGCGTGTCAGCAGGGTTGTGCCGAAGACAGACCACAAAATCGGGGTAGAAATAGTTGTCATGTTCCGCCCGAACCACGCGCACGGCATAAGGCTTGTTGCGCGGGTTGCGATGCCACCAAATCACGTAATCCGCTCTGTCTAAGGCCCGCGAAAATGCGTTTTCCAGAGTGTTGCCAAACCACGTTCCGTCGTATTGGCCTTGGCTAAAGTCCCCGTTTTCAAAGGCGTAGGTTTTGTCGGCCAGCCATGTGCGGTCATCGGCCATCATCACGGTCGGTATTTTTTCGCCGTCCTCGCGGGAGGGCGGTAGCACGCCATAGATATTTTTAGCCGACGGCTCCAACACAATTTGGCGCGGAAAAACCATCACGTCAGGCAGCGGCTTGGCATCGACCAGCTTGGCGCGCAAAGCAATTTCACTGAACATGGCTTCGCGCAATTCCGGGGCGCTTTTGCACACAATCCAATGGGCTGCATCTCGTGCAAGCCGGTTGCATTCGGCCTCTGTGGGTTGTGCTTCGACGGAAAAGTTTTCGATTTCATCGTCAATCGCCCGGCGCAAACGGCTGGCCAGCACCTGCACAATGAGCTTGTAGTCTTCTTCTTCGGCTTGCGGCAATTCTCGCAATTGCGCCAGCGCCTCGCGGGCCAAGGCGCTGCGGTCGGTGAACACCTGAATTTCTTCGGTGTATGCCGCGCCCGTGGTCAATTCGGTGTGGCGCTCAATTTCTTTCATACGGTTCAGCGCCGCCTTGACGGCAGTTACCCGCAAACCGTCAGAAATCACCAGCCTTGAAGCCACCGCCCGCGAAATCTCGGACATATCGTCGAGTTCGGGTTTTTCTTCGGTTTTCAAGCTGCGGCCCAATTTGGCTAAGTCGCGCTTGCGTGGATAAGCGCGCAAGCCTCGCCGGGCCAATTCGGCCATGAGTTCGTCTTGGGTTGTGGGGTCGTTGCGGCGCAGGCGCGGCGTGCTTGAGGTGTTGGGCGTAGGCACGATTTCATCGAGGAGTTCCTCGGCGTTCGTACTGGCATCGCCCGATGGAGCGCCAAGCGCCTTTGGTACGTCGGTAAACAGTGAAGTTTGGGATTCCATTGCCGCCGCCGCTGTCGTCACTGCTGGAAAAGGGGCTTCTGGCCTATCAGGCTCGGGCATATCAAACGCTATCGGCGCTTGATCGGTGGGGCGATTGCTGTACGTCACCGCGCCCGAAGCGGTTTGTCGCGTTTCCAGCTTTTCGGTTTGGCCTTCCAGTTGGCTTTTTACCTCGGTGCTGGCTTTGACGGCTGATTCAAACCCGGCTTGCGCCTGTGCATTGCCCAGATAAACATAGGCCGTGTCCAAGTCGGCGGGAATCGCTTTGGGTTTTCCAAACGCGTCGCGCACCGGGCGCGCTACGCGCATGACTCGGCCAATAAACTGCATGGCAAAGTCGGCATCGTTCACAGGCTTGGTGCTGGCGAGCACAAAAGCGCGGGGCGCATCAAACCCAGTTCCAGCGGATTGTTTGAAAATCAACACTTGCTTGCTGCTGTCGTTGGCAATGGCAGCCATCAGCACCGGGTCTGGCTCATCCGACGAATGCCGCCCAATGGCCTCGGGCGGCACGCCGCACAGGCGCATTAAATCGTCGGCGGCTTCATCGACCGTCTTGTCGCCGTTCGCCACTTGCACCAGCAGCAAGGGCGTGAGGTTGATGCCCACTGCGGCCAAGTCCCGCTTGATTTTCAGGTTGCGCCGCCAGCTTTGCCGCAACACGGTGCGCCGCAAGTCGGTGATCTGCGCCATTGCGCCGCCCAGGCTGTACACCACGGCTTCGATGTATTTTTTGTTCAACCGAGCTTTCACGACTTCATCACGGCTGACGGCAAAATTCATTTGCGCGTTATAGCCCGCATGCGTCAAAAATTCATTCAGACGCTCGTCTTTGGGCGTGGCCGTGGCCATCACCAGATAGTCGGCCCTGAGCCAATGGGCGAATTTGCCAAACTCGGTGCTTTTGTCTAGGGCAATATGGGCCTCGTCCACGACCAGCCCGATTTGCAAGCCCTGCACACGGGCGCGGGCCAAAAATGCGGCCAGCGTGCGGGTGTCGTCGTCGCCATCGGCGTCATAGCCCTTGGTGCGCGACTGCGCACGGGCCACGCCTTGCGCGGTGGACAGCAGCACCATGCCGCCGTGCGCTTCCTGATTGCGCCCGGTGGCCAGCCCGCACGGAGCCAGACTGGGGGCATTCGCGCACAAAGCATCTTCAGTTTGCTGCACCAGCGTCACAAAGGGCACAAACCAGAACCACACCACATTGCGCTCTTGGCTGACCCGCTCCAGCACCTGGCTAATCACAAAGGTTTTGCCGGACCCGGTCGGCGCACGCAACAGACACGGCGGCGAAAGCGTGCGTAATAAGGCGCGTGTCATGCCGTCGATCAAATCGGTTTGAAAGCGTTCTGGCTGCACCGCTGCGCTTTGCGCCGCCATTGGAATGCTGCTCATGGGCATGGTGTTGGGCGTGTTCATGCGGCGTTCTCGTCGGTGGTGGCTGTTTTGCGCGGGGTTTTGGCGCTGACTTGGCCTTTGAGCAAGGCATCGGTGAGGGAATAGGTATTGGCTTCAATGCCGCGCTCGGCCAGCAATACGGCCAGTGCTTTCGGGCGCGGGCAAAACACGGCCAAACGGGCCATGCCGTGCGCGGCGAGCAAAGCGGCCAGCGCGGCTGGCGTGTCGGGCGTGGTTTGTACACAAAGCACGGTCAGCCAATCGCCGGATTGGCCGATGACGTGAAGGGCGGCGGCGGTGTCAACCGGCGCGCCAGCGACTTCGCGCAGCGACAACAACACGGCGGCGTGCTCCGGCGTGGCCTCAAAGGCGACATCGGCGGCTTCGATTTTGTCGAGTTGCAAATAGGCGAATTCGCCGCCTTGCGCTAGGGTGTAGCCCGGCTTGCCGCCATAGCCCGTCATGACACGACGCAGGCGCTCGGCGCACACGTCGCGGCATAGATTCTTGCCGTGTTCTTTGGCGGTGGCTTCGGTGCTGGAGCAGAGG